>JBDUCK010000080.1:0-11532 GCA_040003485.1 Ferruginibacter sp.
AGGGCTTTGAAACTATATTTGTTTTCTGCAGGCTGCTGGCAAAATATCCTGAAGACTTTATGAGCCATCTAAATGAATATTCTTACAAAGTTTTCAGCGAGTATAATTTTAAACCGGTTTTTTTATCTAATAAATCTCCCGTGCCCGATTATTTTGAAAACAAACATCTTTATTTTATCAGGTCTATGAACGGCAGCTTATCTAAAGCCTGGTAAGAAAATTATTTTTCTTAAAAGCCCGCCTTATGTTTTTCAAGGCTCATTTGTCCCGCTATTCATTGCAAGTCCGGCACAAAGCCAGTGCACAAAATCTTCACCGTGCTTTCCATTTCTATCGGGGCTAACCTCCCGGCAATTTATTTTCATGGCAACATTTATAATGGCGGTTTATATGGGTAGGAGAATTTTTAATCAAGGAATAAAAATCTTTTTTATCAATTTAACCTGTGTTGGCTGTGTTTCTGTTCTTTCGGTTATAAAAAACTTTTCCCATTTTTAAACATTGGTTCAAAAAATGTATTACTGTATTTATGCCGCTAATAGAATTTACTGACAAAGGATTGTTTTGTCCCCAGGGAGGTTTTTACATAGACCCCTGGAAACCTGTAGAACGGGCGGTAATAACCCATGGCCACAGCGATCATGCCCGTGGGGGAAGTAAATATTATCTCTGCCATCACTTTACCAAACCCATTTTACAATTAAGGTTAGGGGAGAACGATTACGAAAGTGTGGATTGGCGCCAAACTGTAACTATGAATGGGGTAAACATTTCTTTTTACCCGGCAGGACATATCATTGGCTCTGCACAAATAAGGGTAGAATATAAAGGCGAAATATGGGTATTCAGCGGCGATTACAAAACAGAGGACGACGGTATCAGCACCCCGTTTGATCCTGTAAAATGTAATGTGTTCATTACCGAATCTACTTTTGGTCTGCCTATTTACAAATGGAAACCTCAGCCGCAGATCTTTGATGAAATGAAAACCTGGATAGCTCAAAATAAAGCGGATGGCAAAAGCAGTTTGTTCATTGCGTATAGTTTGGGGAAAGCGCAGCGTATATTAAAACCGCTGGCAGAAACCGGCCTGCCCATATTTGTGCATGGTGCAGTATATAACGTACACCAGGCATTAATAAACAGCGGCTGGAAGTTACCGTTAGTGCACAGGATAACACCTGAAACTACTAAAGAAGAACTGAAAGAATGTATAGTAATTGCACCATCCGGGGCAGAAAGTTCACCCTGGGCAAAAAGATTTTCGCCTCATGCTACCGGTATATGCAGTGGGTGGATGCAGGTTCGTGGGAACACCCGGCGCAAAAATGCAGACGCCGGTTTTGCCCTAAGCGATCATGCAGACTGGCAAGGGCTGTTAGCCGCAGTAAAAGGGACAGGTGCCGAAAAAGTTTATGCAACGCATGGCTTTCAATCTTCGTTTAGCCGTTACCTTAATGAGAACGGAATAGAAGCTGGAGAAGTAAAAACGGCATATGGCAATGATGAAGAAGAAACTCCCGCCGAAGAAGTTAATACTGTTACTCCATGAAGGAATTTGCAATTTTAATACAGATATTAGGTACCAGTACAAAAACTACTGCCAAGCTTCAGGCTATACAAAATTATTTTGCCGCTGCTAATGATGAAGATAAGATATGGGTAATTGCACTCTTTACCGGCAAACGCCCCAAACGCAGTGTAAACAGTGCTTTACTGAGAACCTGGAGCATGGAGATTGCAAATATAGAACCCTGGCTATTTGAAGAAAGTTATCATACAGTTGGTGACCTGGCAGAAACTATTGCCCTGTTGCTGCCGGAAAGAAATGAAGGTCTGGCAAGAGAAGAAAGATCCTTATCATGGTACATGAAAATATTAATGGGTTTAGGAAAAGAAACAGATGAAGCAAAAAAAGAATTTGTTACATCAAGCTGGGCAATAATGAATGTGAATGAAATTTTTGTTTTTAATAAATTAATGACCGGTGGTTTCCGCATTGGTGTTTCTCAAAAAATGATGGTAAATGCTATTGCTAAAACGACAGAAGTTTCTCCTTCGGTAATTGCTCACCGCATTATGGGCAACTGGCAACCAGACAAAATAAGTTTTGAAGATCTGCTTGGCACAGAACATAGTGCTGCCGATAATTCCAAGCCTTATCCTTTTTATCTTGCCTATGCAATTGAAAATGATATAAGTGATCTCGGTACGCCCGATGAATGGCAGGCGGAATGGAAATGGGATGGTATTCGTGGACAGATCATAAAAAGAAATAATGAACTTTTTGTGTGGAGCCGTGGCGAAGAACTTATGACAGAGAAATTTCCTGAGTATAAGATCCTCGAAGATCTTTTACCGAATGGTATTGCTATTGATGGGGAAATTATCAGCCTGGCCGAAATGCCGGACCAGGAACATTTTGCACCACTGCCTTTTGCCGCCCTCCAAACCCGTATCGGCAGAAAAAATATTACCAAAAAACAATTAACCGAAGCACCTGTAGGACTGATTGCATACGATCTACTGGAATTAGAGGGTGAAGACCTTAGGGAACTAACGCTGACAGAAAGACGAAAAAAACTGCAGGAAATAATTAATAAAATATCCCAGCCGTTTGTTCATATATCTCCCATTATTGATTTTAATAATTGGGAAGAATTAAAACACATCCGCACCCAATCAAGGGATAAAGGGAGTGAAGGCCTGATGCTGAAAAGAAAAAACTCCACTTACCAGGTGGGTCGTAAAAGAGGCGATTGGTGGAAGTGGAAAATAGATCCACTCACCATTGATGCAGTAATGATCTATGCACAGAAAGGCCACGGACGCAGGAGCAACCTTTACACAGACTATACTTTTGCAGTAAAAGATGGCGATAAATTAGTGAGCTTTGCAAAAGCGTACAGCGGCTTAACGGATAAAGAATTTGCCCAGGTAGATGCATTTGTAAAAAGAAATTCTATTGAAAAATTTGGGCCGGTACGAACCGTAAAACCGGAACTGGTTTTTGAACTGGCATTTGAAGGGATCGCTGCAAGTAACCGTCACAAATCCGGTGTAGCTTTGCGTTTCCCCAGGATAAGCAGGTGGCGGAAAGATAAAAAGCCAGAGGAAATAAATACGATAGAAGATCTGAAGGAAATATTGAATCATTATAATACTCAATACAGTAACAAGCCGGTGCAACACGATGGAGCAACAAAAAAATAAATCAACTTCTTCCCCTGGATTAAAAGTGATAAAGGCCTGGCTTGCTTCAAAAAAAAGAAAACCGTTTTTGTTTCAGCAGCAAACCTGGGAGCAGATAGCTTTAGGTAATTCCGGCCTGGTAAATGCGCCTACCGGTTATGGTAAAACGTATTCTGTTTTTTTAGGCGCCCTAATTAAATTTATAAATGACCACCCAAAAGATTTTGCCATAAAAAAAAAATAATGGCTTACAACTTTTATGGGTGACACCCCTGCGTGCCCTTGCGAAAGATATTGGCCGTGCCATGGAAGAAGTAATCGTAGATTTAGGCCTCCAATGGCGGATTGGCATCCGTAATGGCGACACTCCCATAAGCGAAAGGCAAAAGCAAAAATTAAAAATGCCGGAAGTGCTTATCATTACACCGGAAAGCCTGCATTTACTACTTGCTCAAAAAAACTATCCCGAGGTTTTTAAATATTTAAAAATAATTGCCGTGGATGAGTGGCATGAATTACTCGGAAGCAAAAGAGGTGTGCAGGTTGAGCTGGCTATTTCCAGGTTGGTAAATTTACAAAGGGAGCCAGAGGTTATTGGTGAATGGCCAAAAGTCAAAAGTCAAAAATCAAAACAGCCTGTTGCAAATTCACAATTACAAATTCCCGGCTTAAACAACTATCCTCCCTCTATCTGGGGCATTTCTGCAACCATCGGAAACCTGGAAGAAGCAAAGGATGTTTTACTATCCACCCTGCAAAAAAAAGGTACTATCATAAAGGCCTTGCTCAATAAAAAAATAGAAATAGAATCGGTTATACCAGATGAAATAGAAAAATATCCCTGGGCCGGGCATTTGGGCATAAAATTGGCGCAAAAAATATTACCGGTTATTGAACAGAATAAAACAACGCTCATTTTTATAAATACCCGGGGCATGAGTGAGATATGGTACCAGCAATTATTAACCGTATCGCCTGACCTTGCTGGCGTGCTGGCACTGCATCATGGCAGCATCGAAAGGGAACTTAGAACCTGGGTGGAAGAAGCCCTGCATGCGGGAACATTAAAAGCCGTTGTGTGTACTTCAAGCCTTGATCTTGGCGTAGATTTTCGACCGGTAGAAACCGTGGTGCAGGTGGGGTCGCCAAAAGGTGTGGCCCGGTTTTTACAGCGTGCAGGCCGCAGCGGTCATCAGCCCGATGCCGTAAGTAAAATTTATTTTTTGCCTACCCATTCACTGGAGCTACTGGAAGCTGCCGCACTTAAAGAAGCCATTGCCGAATCATTTATTGAAAGCAGGCAACCCTTACTGTTATGCTTTGATGTGTTGATGCAATACATGTGTACGCTTGCTGTGTCGGATGGATTTTACCCCAACGAAATTTTTAAAGAAATAAAATCTACTTTCTGTTTCAGAGAAATTTTAGAAGAAGAATGGCAGCAATTATTGCAGTTCATCACAGCCGGTGGTGTTGCCTTAAATCAATATGATGATTTTAAAAAAGTAGAAATTATTGATGGCCTCTATAAAATTACCAATCGAAGAATAGCCATGCGGCACCGTATGCACGTGGGTACCATTGTGAGCGATGCCATGATAAAAGTAAAATTTTTGAGCGGTGGCTTTATTGGCGTTATTGAAGAGTGGTTTATCAGCCGGCTTAATCCCGGCGATGTTTTTACCCTCGCCGGCCGCAACCTGGAATTTATTATGATAAAAGAAATGACGGTGCTGGTAAAAAAAAGCAATTCTAAAAAGTCAATTGTGCCAAGCTGGATGGGTGGCAGATTACCATTAAGCGCCAACCTTGGGCAGATGCTTCGCAGGAAATTAAATGAAGCAGCTGACCAGGAAACTTTTCCAAAACAGGAAAAAGAACTGGCTGCCTTAAAACCATTATTTGATCTGCAGAAAGAATTATCTGCCGTGCCTAAAGAAAATGAATTACTTATAGAACATATAGAAACTAAAGATGGCTTTCATTTATTTGTTTATCCTTTTGAAGGTCGCCTGGTGCATGAAGCCATGGCCGCCCTGCTGGCCTATCGCATCAGCAGGATAACACCCATTACTTTTTCTTTTGCCATGAACGATTATGGGTTTGAATTGCTCAGCGACCAACCCATACCGGTAGATGACAGCAACGTGTATGAATTATTTTCTGAAGAAAATTTATTTGCCGATATACAGAAAAGTGTAAATGCATCTGAAATGGCCCGACGGAAATTCAGGGATATTGCAGTTATCGGCGGCCTCATTTTTCAGGGTATACCCGGAGAAAAAGTAAAGCAAAAACATTTGCAATCCTCTGCATCTTTATTGTTTAATGTGTTTGCAGAGTACGAACCCAACAACCTTTTACTACGCCAGGCCTACAATGAAGTTATGTACCAGCAAATGGATGAACTGCGCCTGCGCAATATGTTACAGCGAATTCAGCTCAGTAAAATTATCATTACTGTACCGGCAAGGCTAACCCCTTTTTGTTTCCCTATTAAAGTGGATAGTATGCGGGAAAATCTAACGTCAGAAAAATTAGAAGACCGGGTAAAAAGGATGCAACAGCAATTATCCAGGTAATTTTTCTTATAATTTTTGAGCACTCATCATAGGTTCCGCAAGCAGCAGCGTTCCGGCTATACGTTGCTACTCCGGCACATGCCCAAGCACAGCCCTCACCGGGGTATCCGCTTCTATCCGGCAGCCATTCAGCCGTGTTTAATTATTGAACATTCACGCAGCTTTATTTAATCATAAATGCCCTCTGCAAATTCCTTTAACAATTTTTTAGTAACCGCTCATTAAATTAATCTAGATACCCAACAGTCATACCTGCGAATTTAATAACCATTAAAAATAAATATTATGAAAAAGTTTCTACAATCAATCCAACAGTTTTTCAGCACAGAAGGTGGTTGCTCAATTTTAGCCAGCAATATCTAACTCCTTCAAAAATCGCCGTAAACAAATTAATAATAACAATTAAAATTAAACATCATGAAAAAGTTTTTACAATCTATCCAGAATTTTTTCAGCACAGAAGGTGGATGCTCAATTTTAGCCAGCAATATTTAATACCGCTAAATTGCCCACAATAAAAAATACTTTTTTGCAAAAGATAACCTGATGGTTCGTGCTGACACGGACCATTTTTTTACCAGTACCATAAAAAAAGCCGTCAATATTTAAATGACGGCCCGGCTTTTATTAGCCGCAGATTATTTTACGGAGAAAGCCCGGTTACACGATAATAACCGAAGGCGTCCATGATTTATCTGTAGACATGAATACCTCCTTTTTATTTGGTGAATGCTAAAGTTAAACCATCCATCATTTTCTGCAAAAAAAAATCAATGCAGAACTTGAATTATTTTACAAATTATCTGTAACAAACTGCTGGCAATAATTTCTTATCATTTTTCTCACCTTACGAAATTCCTGAAAAACTTCTTCATCTGTACCTGTAGCTTTTGCCGGGTCGGGAAAATTCTGTTGAAATTTTTTGGCATTAGAAGGAAAGTATGGGCAGCGCTCTTTTGCATTGTCGCAAACGGTAATTACAAAATCAAAATCAAGATCCCGGTATTCTTCTATATTGTTTGAAGTATGACTAGAAATATCAATACCATCTTCTTGCATACTAACAACTGCCTTGGGATTTACACCATGCGTTTCAATTCCGGCACTATAAATTATTGCTTTGTCCCCGGCGAAATAACGCAGGTAACCTTCTGCCATCTGGCTGCGGCAGCTATTACCCGTACAAAGCACTAATATTTTTCTCATGAAATAATTTTTATACAAAAAGCCAATTGATATTTATAATAGCAAACCTGGGATCGAATCCAAAAACCATACTGAGGATAATAACAGATTAAGTTATTATGATTTGCTTTTTGTATTTAGTAAACTTATTTTTCAAACGAATTATTTTAGCAGCAGCCACTGGCGGGTGTGCAACAACTTTGGCTTATTACTTGCAATTCTGCCAACGGCAATTTCTGTTTTGATTGCGGTACGCCGCATTTATCATTAGCCAGGCAGGCCGTTTGTTTTGCCGCAAGTATAAAATCGGTTCCGTCAAAGTCAAGATCATATTTTCCAATGGTCTCCCGTTGATATTCTACTTCAATCTCCAGGTCTTCTATGCCTAGTATTTTTTCTGAAAGAGAAATAATATTCAATAGCTTTTGTGGCTTTAACCTATGATCAACATCGTTGGCATCCCATAATTGAAAATTAGCAACTTTCTCATTGCGTACCGTACCGCCACAATCAATAAAATGTTTTGTAACAACTCCAACTTCTGTAACGTGAAAATGTTGGGGAACATATTCGCCGGTTTGCAAAACAAAGTTTACTGCAGTTGCAGCGTTTAAATGTTTTTTAATTTCTGATAATTTCATATTTCATTTTTTAAATTAACAACAATTATTTTTCTTCTTTCCTAATCTTACAGAAATGCCCACAAAATATTTCTGTAACATCTCCAGGGTTTTTTCATTGATGCAATAGCAAATACTATTGCCCTCTATATCCCCTTTTATAAGGTCTGCATTTTTTAATTCTTTTAAATGTTGCGATACGGTCGGTTGGGCCAGGGGCAGTTCATTTACAATATCTCCACAAATACAGGTATCCACTTTTAGTAAATACTCCATAATGGCAATTCTTGCAGGATGCGCTAAAGCTTTCATGGTAGTGGCTATTTTATTTTGCCTGTCAGTAAAATGTGTTGTTTTAGTTGCGCCCATTAAATTCATTTTAATATTGCAATATTACGATAAAGATTGAGAATATAAAATATTTTTTTATCGTAATCTTCATTATAAAGTTCACACCTTTTAAAAAGGTGAAACTTCTAATACTTTATAATAAAAAAGAGAGATCCTCGCCTACGGCTATTTCCCTGCGATGGGGAAGGCCTGTCACTTTATCCGAAGTAAAAATTATCCCAGGGACAGGCCCGGTGAATAATAAAACACTATTTTCCAGGTGCAGCACTGTGCCTTCAGGCAAACCAACAATGGGCACACCGGAGTTAACCATTAAAAATTCTTCCAGGCGCTGATCACGGGTTTTCCCATTATGACCCTCGACAGGTCGGCTAAAATAATGTGGATTTACCTGGAATGGTAGCAGCCCCAGCGAATTAAAACTTTTGGGTTGTATGATGGGCATATCATTGGTAGTGCCAATGGTTGGGCCAGCGATATTAGCACCTGCACTCCAACCAATGTAGGGTATGCCGGCATCTACCCTGTTACGTATAAGATCCAGCAATTTGTATTCATAAATATCATGCAACAGTTTAAAACTGTTTCCACCTCCTACCATAATAGCGCCGGCTTTTGAAATTATTTCGGTAGCATTATCCGGAAGTACAAGCTTTATTTGAAAAGGTAAGGAAGCAAAAGCAGCATTAACATTGGCAAGATATTCTTCATAATCTTTCGTTACAGAAGCAAAGGGTATGAAAGCAATATCTGTTACTTCATTGCCCAAAAAGTTTTTAACGAGGGGCACTGCAGCTTCTAAATAACTTCCATCGCCTACTCTTGAACTGCTGAATGCTAATAACCGGGTTGTACTCATATTGGTACTTTGTTAGTTTAATCCTGTTGTAAAACTTAATAAAATAGAGCCATTTAAAAATTAATCCTGTTGGTCATGCAATTTCATAAAAAATAATTTATCCCAATAGCACCGCTGAAAAATTATTTTATCCTCTGCAATATGAAAAAAATCACAGCCTCTCAACCCCATCGGGTCCCGCCATTCCAGTATGACCCATTGCCCATCCTGGAAAATATTTTCCGGGATGCATACCATTATTGCATTGGCTAATTCGTCTGTAAACATCTGCTTAATGGCAGCTCTACCGTTAATGGCTTCGTTGGGTACCTGGTGATTCACAGCATCTGCAGCATAAAGTTCACCGAGGGCTTCCACATCTGCATTATTAAAGGCATTTATCCATTTGTCTAAAATCTCCTTTGGTTCCATTGTAGTGTTATGTTTTTTTAAAATTAATTGAAATACTACAAACAGCAGTTAAAAGGAATGTGTATAATTATGTGCTAAACAGGTGCAAAACTACAGAGGTTTAAATTTGGAAAACACTGGGTTAAAATACTATCTTTATTTTAGAAATTTGAAGAGCAGTAAACATCATGAAGGATGAGAAAGCTGATCAAAAATTTGAAAAACCAGTCATTGTAAAAGGTGCATAGGACTTCAAAGATTTGAAAAATTTGATCATCAGAAAAGGTGAAGAGGGCATTTCAGAAATTAGAAAAGTTGATGCATTGCAAAATGCAAAAACAATTCCGAAAAGAGCATCGGGTTAGTAAGTTACCTGTTTAAGTAATTAAACATTTAAAAGAAGGACTTGATGCTTTTTTTATTTTACCTATCCCATGATTGTAGAAGTGGCTCCCCTCATATTATCTCAGAGGGAAAAATAGTTTTCCTGACATTGATGTTTTCTCTTTGGCTGTAATAATTTAATTTTAGGAGCATGAAATGGCTCTTGTTATTGTTCCTGGTCTTTTGGTACCTACCTCATCTCCATAGCCAGGATATATATGAGTTTGCGGCTATAGATAAAAAAATATCTACCATACCTTCATCTGATAGTTATTCCTCCGGTGATATTGCTGGATTTATACAATCAAATTTTAAAACGGATAGAGATAGAATCAGGGCAATTTATACCTGGGTTGCCACGAACATTAAATATGATGTTGACAGCATGTATGCAATTAACTGGAGCGGTGGGCCAGCAGCTAAAGTGACAGAAGCTTTGAGAAGAAGGAAGGGAGTATGCGAAAATTATGCAGCCATTTTTAATGATATAGCCATAAAAATCGGGCTTAATTCTTTTGTGGTTGATGGCTATACAAAACAGGGTGGGGCTCCCGACAGAACCGGCCATAGCTGGTGTGCAGTGTGTCTGCATGGGGAATGGCTTTTATGCGATCCTACCTGGGATAAAGATGCAAATGGAAATACTAATTATTTTTTAATAAGTCCCGCAGGTTTTATAGAATCTCATATGCCTTTTGACCCTATGTGGCAGTTACTTAATTACCCGCTTTCGTATCGTGAATTCAATGAAGGTTATTCATCAAAAAAAGACAAATCCTTTTTCAATTTTCCGGACTCTATAAAAGCGTTTACCCAACTAAGTGAGTTGGAGCAACTGCAGGCAACATCTACCCGGATGCTGGCTGCCGGCCAGGCAAGTAAATTGCTGAAAAACAGGATTGATTATACAAAGATGCGGATTGGCCTTATTTACGAAGACAAGGATAAGAACCTGTATGATGGCGCAGTCGCTGATCTTAATAACGCCGCTGCTGCTTTTAATGAATTGGTTCAATACCGGAATAACCGGTTTATTCCTGCTAAAACAGCTATACAAATTCATACCCTTACCGATGTTGTAACTACTGATATTTCTTCTGCCTATAAAAAGATAAATAACATGAGTATCTATAATGCGCAATATGATCCTGCTGAGTTAAAAAGCCGGTTAGATAACCTCGTAATAAAACTGCAGCAGCAAAAAGATTTTTTTAAAAAATACCTTGCCGCTGATGAGGCGGAAAAGATGCAGTTATTTTAACGGGAATATTAATCTAGGCAACCCTTAGAAAACTTCCTTTCTTTCACTAATCATAATTGAGCAGCAGTTTACCTGCTTCAAATAAATTATTCAACCGGTTAATTTCAACCTCCTGCTCAGAATTAATCACCACTTAGTCAAACTGCCTTGTAGCTGCCACCAGGGATAAATATTTTTAATGCATCGTCAATATACCCATGCTTTAAAAATATATCATGCTTAAATTTTTTCTGTCCGTTCTCAGTAGCTTAATTTTTTCCATAAATATTTACGGGCAAAGTGTGGCAATAAACAACACGGCTACTTTGCCAAATGCCAGTGCTATGCTGGATGTAAGCAGTACCAGCAAAGGGTTGCTTATACCCCGTATGACAAGCATCCAGCGAACGGGAATCACTTCTGTAGCCACAGGGCTACAAGTATTTGACACGGATACAAAAAGTTTCTGGTTTTATAACGGTACGGCATGGGCGCAATTATCTATTGGCAGCAGTGGCTGGAACCTTACTGGTAATACAGCCACCAACCCTGCAACAAATTTTATTGGTACTACGGATGTTCAACCATTACGGTTCAGAGTAAATAATGTTTGGGCCGGAGAAATTCATCCAACTAATGGCAATTTATTTTTCGGTTTAGGTGCCGGCAACGCCAGCACAACGGGACAGGCCAATACTGCTATTGGTGAAAATTCGTTGTTCGCTAACA
>JBDUCK010000359.1:0-3412 GCA_040003485.1 Ferruginibacter sp.
ATAGGTTTTGCAAAGCACCATCTCTATTGTAAACTTCTCTTTATGCAAACATTATTTAAATGTTATCCATAAAAAAACCGGCAGATAGACATACTATCCTGCCGGTAAACAATAAAATATTTTCATATCGTGGTTACTTATTGATAAACCCTTACATAATCTACTTCCATTTTTTGCGGAAATATTTTATCATCTACACCAAACTTTCCACCCCAGTTACCGCCCACAGCTATATTAAGCAACAGGTGAAATTCCTTATCAAAAGGCCAGGCCTCAATACCTTTATTTTCGTTTTTAAAATAGTTGTATATTTTATTATCAATAAAAAAAGAAATGCTTTCGCTCGTCCATTCAATGGCATAAACATGAAATACTTTTGAAAGATCATTAAGATTTACGCCTTTGGTTTTTTGCGTGCCAAGCATACCATTGTATGCTCCCGTATGTATGGTGCCTAAGGCTGAATCAGGCCAGTAGCCTACGTTTTCCATAATATCTATTTCGCCGCTATGCGGCCAGCCGCCGTATTCCCATTTTGTAGGCAACATCCATATTGCCGGCCACATGCCTTTGCCTGCGGGTAATTTTGCCTTTATTTCAAAACGGCCATATTTCCAATCGCCTTTATTTTTTGATGCAAGCCTTGCCGAAGTATATTCAGCGCCCTCGTAAGTTTCTTTTTTTGCTTCAATGGTTAAAATACCGTTTTCAACCCTGGCATTTTCCAGGCGGTTAGTGGTATAAAATTCTAATTCATTGTTTCCCCAGCCACAGTTTTCGGGGCAGCCTTTTCCTTTATCGTAACTCCATTTTAAAGAATCAGGCAAGCCAGTATAATTAAACTCATCTGACCATACGAGTGTTTTAAAAATTGTTTGTGTAATGCCGGTACGGCACCACAACAAAAGACATAAAAAAAATATGCTGCTAAGAATTGATTTTTTACTAATGGCCATTGATGTTACTTTTTAAAAAAGATAGATGATGAAGCATTCAGCTTTTAAACTGGTTAAAAAAAGCGGAGGTAATAACCTGGAAAAGTATTTACGATCCACTTCATTAACGATTGCGTATGAGAAAAAAATTTTTTATTTATTGTACCTGCCCGCAAAAAAATATTAATTATAAACCCTTACATAATCAATTTCCATAGCAGCGCTTGTAAATGCCGCATCAACCGGGCCCCCGAAATTGCCGCCCATGGCCACATTGAGTATGATAAAGAAATTTTGATTAAATGGTAAACTGCTGGTATTGGCAAAAGTATAGAACGGTGTATCATCTACTAAAAACCTGATTGTGGCAGCACTCCATTCTAATCCATATTTATGAAATTCTGTGGTAGCATTGGCAATAGTAACGGTGCTGCCATCGCCATTAGCGCCTGAATGGCCCGGGTGATGAAGGGTGCCATAAATTTTATTTAATGACTTCCCTACATGTTCCATAATATCTATTTCGCCACAGCCAGGCCAGGGCACTGTTGTAAAATTACTCCCCAGCATCCAGATGGCTGGCCAGGTACCAACACCGGCGGGCAGTTTTGCCCTTACTTCAATCTTACCATATTTAGTATAAAATTTATCTTTCGTCAGCATTCTTGCAGAGGTATATGCACTGCCATTGTAGGGTTCTGCTTTAGCAGTTATTTTTAATGTGCCGTTGGACACGACAACATTTTCCTGCCGGTTAGTATAATATTCCAGTTCATTATTGCCAAAGCCACCTCCGCCAATATCATATCCCCATTTTGTAGGATCGGGAGAACCGGCCACATCAAACTCATCTGACCACAGCAGGGATTGTGTAACTGCAATAATCACCTGTATTGATTTAGAAATTGTTTGGCCGCCAGAACTTTTTGCAATTACATTTACTGAGTAAGTGCCGGACGCCAGGTATTTATAGGTAACGATACCCGAGGCGACTGTTTGAAAAATTCCATTACCAAAATCGTAGTCGTATGTTACTGCATTAGTGGCTGCCGCAGCGAATGCTACATTTCCGCTATTGTCTGTACTAATGTTTGCTGTAACCGTAAGGTTTGCTGGTGGCATGCCTGTATTGCCTGGGGTAGAATTTCCTTTGCTGCAGGAAACACCCGTAGCTATCAATCCTATAAAAAAAAATAATGATAATTTTTTCATACTTATAAATTTATGGTGCTGTAGATTTTCATTTGGTAAATGATCTATACCTGTTATTATTGACAATATTAATTTACGAATTTTCAAGCGGCTTATGGTTTCACTTTTAGTTTCTGATACCAGGCTAAGCCATCAATGCCGATGTTCCGTAGTTCTATGTTAGTAGCAGAGATATGCAAAATTTCATACGTATTTCCTCCGGTACCAAAATTTATGATCCCGTTGCCTGGCACTACAAACTGTATCATTGTAGAAGTGGCAGCCGTAGAGCCGGAAGTTGAATTCATAAAAGACAGTTTTTTAGGGCCAGAAGACGTAATTGCATAACACCCATCTCCACCGCCCTGGCCATAAAAAGCAGTAGCTGCGCCGATACTAAATGACTGCCCCTTATTATCTATGTCCATAAAAATATTATTATTGGCATCTTTTGAAAAGCTTATCTCATCATCATACAGGCAGGCATCCCTGCTGTTAGGGCCTGCTGAATAATAATTTGGAAAAAATAAATCGGGCTGTCCTACCCCAACATGCCCGCCAGCTTCTTTATCTGTTACCCAAACTCTGGTAGCGCCATTGGTTAGAGCAGCAATAATGTCTGCCGGTATTTCAAAAGCCACATAAACTTTTATTTTTTTACTTATGGTAGATGTTGCGCCACCTGTACCGATTGCATTTACAGTAATTGTGTATTCGCTGGTGCCGGGGTTGGTGTATTTATAAGCGATTATTCCGGAAGGCACCACCTGTGTTTTACCATCGCCAAAATCAATATTATAAGAAATAGCATCTGTTGATTTGGTAGTGATTGTTACACTGCCTGTGCCATTACCATCCGGATTAGCAGCATCTACCCCCGCAACCACGGCGGTTAAAGCAAGCCCTGTAGGTGTTTTGATTTCGCCAAAGGAATACTTATCTTTTTTACAACTGCTGAAACCCACCAGTATAAAAAGAAATATAATTGCGACTGATCTTATTTTAATTATCATGATCGTTTATTTTAAATTAATTAAGTGTAATGTCATCAAACAAATAAGTAAAATTGGCCGAGCCATCTCCCACGGTTCCTAAGTCAAAAATCAATACCACTTTCTGATAAGATTTTGAAGCATCAATGGCGCTGTAATCAAAGGTTAGGGTTTCCCAGGTATTGGCAGTAGTGGTAGTCACTTCCTTTTCATAACTGATTCCTCCATTGGTGAGATTCTCTACTTTCAATAATAATTTTGCCCCTACTCTCGGTGAAAATACTTTTACCTTAA
>JBDUCK010000360.1:0-3404 GCA_040003485.1 Ferruginibacter sp.
TTCAATGTTCCAGTGGGCATTCCTGGTTTTGTATATAACACATATTCATCTGCTAAAATCTTAGACAGAATATTTGCAATTTCCTGTTCATGTTTATTTGTAATTCAAATACTTGTTTTCATTTTATTTTTTTTTAGGCATCTATATACTTAAAGTAAAGTTGGGTTTATACAGCGGACTAAGTGTTATACAATAAAATAAATGATTTGTATCATTCACACATTTCAACAGCCATGGTGATTTTACAGGTAGCTTACAAAAGATGGCAGAGTAGCTGCCGATAGACATTCAAAAATCAACAAAACAAGGACTATGAAAAAAATACTTATTATTTTAAATTTAAGCCACACACCGCCCCAACTCATCAAAACGGCCGTAAAAATTGCCAAAGAAAGCGATTCATTTTTAGAAGCAATATTCCTCAATGATACCGCTTCCCCGAATTTCAGTTATCCTTTTCCGAATGATATGTACCTCACAGGCGAGCATGCATCAGTAAAAAAAAGGTCGGAAGAAAGTATGGAATTAATGCTGAGTATTGCAGCCGAATTCCGGGATGAATGCGAAATAGAGGAAATTCAATTTAATATGGAGATTGACAGGACAGTTTCAGTTGCTCATCTCATCACATTAAGCCGTTTCGCAGATCTTGTCATTGCAGATTCCAAATCTGATTCGGATGAATACAATTTGCGGGACCTGTTGGCAGATGCACATTGTCCCTTAATGCTTGTATCAAAAAACGCAGCGCCTTTCCAAAAGATATTTGTAGCCTATGATGGCACTGCCTCCAGTATGTATGCCTTAAAAATGTTCAGTTATATTTTCCCGGAATATAAAAATTACCCTGTTCATTTTTTTCAAATTGCCAACGCAGATACAGGTACTATTCAACATTTAGATGAGATAAAAAGCTGGGCTTCAAAACACTTTTCTAATATAAAGTTTAAACTGATAACAGGAACTGTAAAAAATGAACTGGTTGAATATATAAGACAGAATTCTGAAAAAATCATCCTTGTAATGGGAGCTTACAGTGGTTCTGCGATTGCCCGCCTATTTTTAAAAAGTACGGCAGAATTAGTGATAAATGAAACAAGCGCAAGCCTGTTCATCACACACTAGTAAAGTAATGCTTGGCCCCATTGGTTACAGCATCAATTGCAGCGGGGAAAGTTGTCCTGAGAGTACTGCAGTACAATTTTTACCAAGGGTTTTCTTCAGGAAAAAAGGAAAAGTAAACAAATAACAATATGGCAAACAAGTTTTCAGCAATAATAAAGGGTGATACGCCAACGCTGGTCGATTTTTTTGCAGAATGGTGTGGCCCCTGCAAAACCATGAAACCAATTTTAGAAGAGCTAAAAAGAAAAACCGGTGATAAATTAATCATCTTAAAAATAGATATTGATAAAAGTCCGCAGACAGCATCCGCTTATCAGATACAGGGTGTCCCCACACTCATCCTGTTTAAAAACGGTGTAATAAAATGGCGGCAATCTGGTGTGGTATCTGCAAACCAATTGGTGCAGGTCCTTCAACAATATTCTAACTGAAATTAATTTATACAGCGTATGAAACGAAGAAAATTTTTAACTCTTGGCAGTAGTGCTGTTGTTATTGCTGGCGTAACGTACTACCTGTGTAGTGATAAAACTAATTTTGTAAGAGAAGGCAATATGCAAAAGTCTGCCGGCAAGTTTCCATTAATGGCTGATGAAAGAGAAATTTTATATTTAGCGTCTCTTGCGCCCAGCGGGCACAATACGCAACCCTGGTTTATAAAATATATTGAACCATATCACTGGATAATTTGCAACGATAAAACCCGCTGGCTATCAGGCGTTGACCCAACACAAAGAGAAACTATTTTATCAATCGGTACTTTTGCACAAACGCTGGAATACGCCGCAGACACTGCCGGTTATAATTGTGCATTTACGGTATTAGCCACTACCAATCAGGATGAAAATGTGATGGATATAAAACTTACCAAAGCAAACAATGTAGCCGCTTTTGATGTCAATAAAATAAAAAACAGAAGAACAGTCCGTTCAAATTATTTGAATGATGCATTAAAAAAAGAAGACGCAGATTTTTTATTTAATGAGGAAAAAGATTCTTTCAATTTTATACACAGCGACTCCAAAGATTATCACTATTTGAATGAGCAAACTATTGAAGCAAACAGAATTCAATCGTACCGTGATGCTGCAGAAAAAGAATTAGCGGACTGGATAAGGTTTAGCAGCAGGGATGCGGAAAAAAATATGGATGGGCTTACAACTGCAAGTATGGAGATAGATGGTATATCAGGATTTGTGGTGCGTAATTTCTATAATAAAAGCAGTGTGATGAAGAATGGTTTCAGAGATAAAAATATTGATAATGTTATAAAGCAGGTGTCTCAATCTGCAGGTTGGTTGCTCATTACAAGTAAAGACCATGAAGTTGCTACATTATTAGAAACCGGTAAACGCATGCAACGGTTATTTTTAAAAGTGAGGGAGAAGGGTATTGCCATTCACCCGATGACGCAGATATTGGAAGAACCATCCACTCAAAAAATCATCAATCAATCAATAGGCATTACAGATAACATACAGTTTATTTTAAGAATGGGTTATTTAAAAAATTATCCAGCACCAGTTTCATTAAGGCGGCCAGTGGATTGGTTTGTGAGAACATGACAAACTAAACTTAAAAGTTTATTGTAACTTTTTAACCTAAGCAAAATAATTATGGAATCAAAGACATACCGAAATATCCTTCTTGCCCTTTTAGCATTTCTTGGAATAGGAGCCATTGGAGGCGGTGGGGTTTTGATTATTTCTCCAGGTGGAAAATTGATAGGGATGCCTTTGTCTATGTTAGATCATTCACCTTTTAAAAGTTTTTTAATTCCAGGGATTATCTTGTTTTTATTTCTTGGAATTGCTCCTCTGTTGCTGACAATAGCGTTACTTAAAAAACCAGCTTCAAAACTTGCTGAGCAAATTAACGTTTTTAAAGACATGCACTGGTCATGGTCATACACAATTTATATTGGCTTTACACTTATTATTTGGATACAAATTGAAATGATGTTTTTGTCAGCAGTAAGTTGGTTACATACCTTCTATATGTTTTTTGCCGTTGTAATCATTTTCGTTGCGTTGCTTCCGCAGGTGAGAAGTCTATATAAAAAGTAAGCGGTAATTAATGAAATATACAAATGAACCGATTAGCTGGTTTGAGATAGCAAAAAACTCAAAATATGAAAATTCTTTTTTATGGTGCAGGTGTAATTGGCAGTGTTTATGCCGCAAGGCTTTATCAACAGGCTGATGTTACACTATTGGCAAGAGGCAAACGTTATGAAACTTTAAAACAAAACGGAGTAATTATTAAAGATGTTTTAACCG
>JBDUCK010000361.1:0-3404 GCA_040003485.1 Ferruginibacter sp.
AAAATCAACCGTTTGTGAACTACCCTGATTTCGGGTATAGCGAACATTAATATCGCTTAGTTGTACTGGTGGTGCCGCAATAGTAAAATCCTGCCTGCGGTTTACAGGTGTGGCACTGCAAGGAGTGGCTATTTGCACAGATACCCAAGCTGCCCCGGACGCAGTTCCGTTTCTTTGAACTGTTATTTGATTGGTATTGATAGAGCCTACTACAGCAAGTGTACTGCTGTATGTCCATACGTATGTAGCACCAGAAATATTTCTAACCGAAAATGGTCTTGTGCCAGAACAAAGGTTGGCAATACTTCCCGACATTTTAGTAGAGGTATAATAATTAACACTTGTCGAGGGCTGTGCATAAGGAACTCCTGTTTTAGTATGCCTTACTACCGCTAATGCTCCCCATTTTGATTCATAAAAACCGGGGTTAGTGGTAGATTTTACCGCAGAATGGTCACCACAAAAATAATGAAGCTTATCGGCATCCGCTTCGTTACATACTTGTATAAAGCATCCATCTGTCCAGTACTTATCAATATTATGTGTTTGCGGATAATAGCCACCAATTTGCGAAGTGGCATTATTTATCCAAACTTTATTTGTGTTGCCTTCCCTCAAATGCCAGGCGTAAGCATGGCAGTTGTATTGCTGTGAGGAATTATCTAAAAAGGTGATACCTAGATATCCATATTGCGATGTTGTCTGATTCTTAGCATTAGCTATGTCTTGAGGAGAAAATTAACCGAATATCCGCTGCCACGGCCCCACCTTTGCAAGTGTAAACTGTAGTTGGCTGACTGTTCGCAACAATGCCAAAAAATAAAATTATTTGTATCAAAATTATTTTATGTTTCATTTTTTAAATTTTAATTATTTGATAAACTGATTTGTAAAATTTAATACAATGGGATAAAAATCATCCACTAGTGCGCCTGTTTCGGCAAAGAAATTAAGATTGGGGTTCGCTTGCAGTGCAACTAAATAAGGTTGAAAATTATCTGATATCATTAATTGGCTCATTAGAAGTATGCTTGATGTTTTTGACCACTCAAAAAACTTTGGATACTGTAACTGAGTATTAAATTTTTCATTAATTATTTTTGCAAATTTTCTTTTTTTTGGGCTGTCTAATTGATTCAAAATAGAATCTTGTGTACATACCATGTTAAAAAAAAACCAATTGGTTGCGTATAAAAATTTGTCATAATCTACCCCTATACAGGAAATAATATTTGGGTCTTTCGACTCATAATATTTAATAATGTTTGTACCAGCGTCCGCACGTTTATTTAAAATCCAGCTTACATTTAATCTTGACAATACTTCATCCCTGCCCTGCTTACTATTATCCCTTAGCAACATGTTTACCATGCAAGGATTTTCCTCCAAGCTTTGTATCAGACCCAGCGTACTCATTGATTGTAATATATTTTCGGGTATTTGACACAATTTATAAATGGGATCCAATGGATAAGATTGTCCTATTCCAGAGGCTCCTGCTGCATTCCACTCAGCAGAGCCAGGCTTTACAGGGTAAATGTATTTGTCTGCTGCAACAAGCGGGTAATTATACATACATTCTTTAGTTTTTTTACATCCTGCTGATGCAAGAAATAAAAAAAGCAGGGAGCCATAAAATAGTTTATTCATGGGTGTTAATTTTTTGTGCTGATGAAATAATATCTAATAAAGTTTGCCTTTCGGTTAAAAAACCAGTGTTAATAAATTCTTGTACTATGGGTATTTTAATATGCGTTTTGAGCTCTTCATTTCCCAGCGTTGCTGCTAATTTAGTAATAATTCTTCCCGTGGAGGTGACGCTATTAAACCCATACACCTCACCGATTTCCATTTCCTCAACTTTCTGCAAACAAATTTTAAGTAATATTTTTTTGCTGATTAATGCTTATGCTGCTGATAATTTCATCTTGCACAATAATGCTTTCCAGCATTTTTAATGTAAAAGTGTAATGCCCTTTTTCTATATCTGTTTTAAAGGCAGTATGTGCTTTCGTATCATACATCGCATACAGTTTTAAAAGTTCTTCTTTTCTATCGCTCCGCTTAAGCAATTCATTTACATCATTAAAATGTTGTTTCCAGTCATCAAACCCCTGTTGCGGTGTGTTGTGTATTAATAAAACTGCTGATGCTGGGTAATTTAAACAGGATTGTATTAGCGAAGTCGTGGATATTTTTGATAAAACATCCTGCGGAATTTGGCAAGCCTCATACATATCATCAACCGATTTTAGTGTTTGCCATTTTTCCGTATTAAGTTTAATTGGATAATCATAAGGCGTATCTGTTTGTTGAGCCAAAAGTAAATGTGTGCAGCAACTAAACGCCAATACAAGCATTAATTTATTCATTTTTATTTTTTTTATTTGATAAATATGGAAAGCCGATAAAAAATCTATTTTTTAAATATTTTTAAATCATTCTTTAAAAATTCAGGCAATGTTATTTGGAAGATGATTTATCATAAAACCTTAGCTCCTTCAATTTTATAAATTTATTGCTAAAATTTTTATAAACTGTGCTGATGGGTGTGGGTATAAAATAAAAACAAGTGTAACAAATTCCAGGTTTTCTTTTTAATTGTTTAATTGGTTATGATTTTTTTGAAAGCTCTATGGTTTTTGCATAAATATTACTGTAATCAACAAGAACAAAAACATTAACCCTTCGCCTTGGATTTCGTGGCACACAAACCAGCTGTCTCCATCGTTGCCTTACAAAATTGTAAAACCAATTTCAAATACCATAACCATGAAACATTTTATTTTAATATTGAATAATCAGCTCCTGTAACACAGGTAAACTCAAATCAACATCAACATATTTTGATTGTTCAACCGTAGCAATTTTAAAATTAACGGGCTTACCATTTGCTATAACACTTACTACAGAAACGATATTATTTGGCAACAAAACATGCGCCTTCAATTGACTGCCACTACCGGTAATTTGTAACCTTATTTGCTTTAATGCTGTATCATTTTTGTATTGATAACTGATGTAGCCGTTAGATGCCGGAAAATTGACTGTTACATTTATTGCATCTGTATTTGCAGAAGCCCAGCGTGGAGCAATAGTAACTTTATCAAAAGCCAGCCCATCATTTTTAACGCCGGCCAATCCTTCTACCAAAGCGGCCATGCCATTAGCTGCAGCCCAGTCATCCGGGCCTCCATAAGATGGCCCTTTGGGTTGAATGTAAAATGGTTTATCAGCCAGCGTAATGCCAAGCAGTACATAAATACCGCTTGCCAGCGGAGCATGAAACTGTAATGAGCTGATTTTCTTTTCAGGAAATGGATTATCTATCACGGCCCAGCAAACACCCACTTTGGTACAAACAGGATTGGGGCCGCTCCATGCCACACCCGAACGTTCTGTTT
>JBDUCK010000362.1:0-3391 GCA_040003485.1 Ferruginibacter sp.
TGCTGAAAGCTGTACACGCAATAATAGCCTACCTGGCTGCTGGTAAAAAGAATTAATAATGATATTACGATGACAGAACGCAATTATGTGATTGGCTTTATTATCCAAAACTATTAAATTAAGGATTAACCCATGTAAAAACTTTATTGGCGGCATTACAACTATGTGTCCCCATTTGTTTGCACCCTGTATTATACAAAATACTTTTACTTTGCACTTATGATAAAACACATTGCTGCTTTATTAAAAAAAGATATTTTACTGGAACTCAGGCAGCAGCATACCTTCAATGGCATACTATTATATATTGCCTCTACTATATTTGTATTATACCTTTCCCTGCCCGATAGTCCCGAAGCTAATGTATGGAACAGTTTATTCTGGGTAATACAATTGTTTGTTTGTGTAAATACTGTAGCCAAAAGTTTTTTGCAGGAGAGCCGTGGCCGCATGCTTTATTTTTACAGCATTACGTCCCCGGTAGAATTTATTATTGCCAAATTATTATTTAACGTGGTGCTTATGCTGGTGATGAGCCTGATAAGCTTAATGTTGTTCTTTATTTTTTTAAACAACCCGGTTTCTGACAGTCTTCGTTTTACCGGTATCGTTATATTAGGCGGCACCAGTATAAGCCTGGTTTTTACATTAATGAGTGCCATTGCTGCAAAGGCACAACAAAATGCTGCTCTTATAGCTATTTTGGGTTTCCCGGTTATTCTGCCGCAATTACTTTTATTAATGCGGTTGAGTAGATCTGCTTTTTCAGAAGTTTTCAGGGCTGGGGCGGTATGGCAACTGGCTGGCCTGGTAGCAGGGCTGGATATTTTGGTTATTGTTATGGCAGTAATTCTATTTCCTTATTTGTGGAAAGATTAAAAAGAAATATTGCAGAATAGGAATAGTGGGTGCTGTGATGGCCATACAAAAATCAACAGCGGTTCCGGCTATACGTTACAGCCCGCCAGGCGGGGCTTTCACTTCTATCCGGCAGCTCTTCAGCTTTATCTTATCGGGCTACAGTAATTTAAATTATGTATTACACCCCGATCATCAAAAAAAATTAAAGTCACTCAAAATGTTTTAAAACATCATCTGTCCAAGTATGGTAATTATAAAATTCCGGATTAATAATCTCGTAGTTTCCCATAACTTTGCGCCCTCATTAAACATCACCGTATTAGTGCAAAAAAGCTGGTGGAAAATATTATCCTTTATTTTATTGGTTTACACCATTGTTGGCGGCTTTTTGCTTGATGTCCCTCACCTGTTTATCCTTAATGAAACTATCCGCAACCTTTATTTTCATGTATCTATGTGGTTTGCCATGATGATACTCTTTGGGATAAGTTTTGTATACAGCCTTAAATATTTACGGGGCTTTAATCTTCGCAACGACATTTTTGCCAGTCAATATGCTGCTGTAGGTTGCTTTCTCGGTATTCTTGGCTATATCACCGGCATTGTATGGGCAAATTATACCTGGATCACCGACCAGGGGCAGAGCCTGGCGGGTATTTTAAAGGAGCCTAAACTAATAGGCGCAGCCATAGCTTTATTAATATATGCAGCGTACTTTGTACTGCGTGGTTCATTTACAGATATAGATAAAAGGGCAAGAATAAGTGCAGTGTATAATATATTTGCTTTTGCAATGTTGTTTCCCAGCATCTGGATCATCCCACGTTTAGTGGGCAGCCTTCACCCCGGTGGGCAAGGCGGTGCTGGTGGTAACCCTGCTTTGAATTTTAAAGATATAGACAGCCGTTTACGCATGGTTTTTTATCCTGCTGTAATTGGCTGGTCTCTGCTTGCAGTTTGGATTGCCACATTAAAAATACGCATACAATTATTGAAAGATAAAGCCCTGTTACATGACTAAGTACGCTTCCCGTTTTTCTTTGCTGGTTTTTACATTATTATTATCAGTGGCTTCTTTTGCACAGGATAAACCCGTGGAAATGGCTGATGCGATGCGTAATAATGGGAAAATTTATGTAGTGGTTTCAGTATGCCTTATTATTTTAATAGGATTATTTTTATACGTGATGGGGATAGATAGAAAATTGAGAAGATTAGAGAAGGATAACGTGTAAAAAGTTTACGACGGACGGCCGATAAAAAATGGTATGCTGTACAAGGGAGTGACACAACGATGTTGAGAAAAGAGATCTTGTTGGTACAAAATAAAAATTGCTTGCAGGGAAAGATTTCCCTTTTTATAAATAAAATCAAAACATATGTCACAACAGCCGTATAGCTTTTTTCAAAGTGTTGAAAGAAGCTTTGACAAAGCAGCAAAATTTACCAGGTTTGATCCGGGAATATTGGAACAGATAAAAGCCTGCAACAGTGTATATCAAATGCGTTTCCCGATAAAGAGGGATGATGGAACGATTAAAGTAATAGAGGCTTACCGGGTGCAGCACAGCCAGCATAAATCGCCATGCAAAGGTGGCATCCGCTTCAGCGATGAAGTAAACCAGGATGAAGTAATGGCCCTGGCTTCTTTAATGACCTACAAATGTGCGATTGTAAATGTACCATTTGGCGGTGCCAAAGGTGGAATAAAAATTGATCCACGTCAATACTCAACATACGAATTAGAAAAAATCACCCGCCGCTATACCGCTGAGTTGGTTAAGAAAAATTTTATAGGCCCTGGCATAGATGTGCCTGCACCTGACTACGGAACCGGCGCCAGGGAAATGGCCTGGATAGTAGATACCTATGCTTCTTTAAAACCCGGCGAAATAGATGCGGCCGGTTGTGTAACGGGTAAGCCTGTAACACAGGGTGGCGTACGTGGGCGTACAGAAGCTACCGGCCTGGGCGTATTTTTTGGTATTCGTGAAGTATGCAATATGCCTGAAGTAATGAACAGGCTGGGGATGACGCTGGGAGTAAAAAATAAAACAGTTGTGGTACAGGGTTTGGGTAATGTGGGTTATCATTCAGCAAAATTTTTTAGAGAGGCTGGTGCTAAAGTTATTGCCCTGGCAGAATATGAAGGCGCCATTATGAATCCGGACGGGCTTAATGAAGATGAAGTTTTTATCCATAGAAAATTAACGGGGTCTATTTTAAATTTTCCGGGGGCTGAAAATCTTACTTTAACAACGGATGCATTAGAGCTTGAATGTGATATTTTAATTCCGGCGGCATTAGAAAATGTAATAAATAAAAATAATGCAGAACAGATAAAAGCAAAGATAATCGGCGAAGCTGCCAACGGTCCATGTACACCGGAAGCTGATGAAATATTTATACTTAAAGGAATTTTGTGTGTGCCGGATATGTACCTGAATGCAGGTGGTGTAACGGTAAGTTATTTTGAGTGGCTGAAAAACCTGAGCCATGTTCGTTATGGCCGTATGGAAAAACGCTTTTC
>JBDUCK010000363.1:0-3389 GCA_040003485.1 Ferruginibacter sp.
AAAACCTGCAGCAAAAAAGCCAGTAACTACAAAACCAATTATTAAACCGGTTATTAAAAAGCCAATAATAATAAAGCCGCAGCAAAAACCAAAAGCAGTAATGAAAGCAAATGATTATTAAGAGAGAATAGTGATTGGTCAATAGGTCAATGACAAATGACAATTTATAAAACAACAAATTAAATAGACACACACACAAACAAAACATACAACCATGAATCAGGAACAACCAGTAATCGTAGGGCTAGACATCGGTACTACAAAAATTGCAGCTATTGCCGGGCGCAAAAACGAATTCGGCAAATTAGAAATTCTAGGCTTTGGCCGTGCCAACAGCAATGGGGTGCAACACGGTATGGTATTGAATATTGATCAAACCATTAAAGCTATACAAACGGCTTTAGAAAATTGCTATGCCTCTAACCCCAATTTAGAAATTGGAGAAGTGTATGTAGGTATTGCGGGGCACCATATAAAAAGCCTGCAAACCCGTGGCGATATTGTGCGTCAGGAAAATGAAGAAGAAATCCGGCAGGATGAAATTGATAAACTGATTGCAGATCAATACCGGACTTATATCCCGGCAGGTGACCAGATCATCGATGTGATTCCCCAGGAATTTACGGTAGATAATTTTCAGAATATTCCAAACCCGATTGGATATAGTGGTGTAAAAGTGGGCGCTAATTTTCACATCATTACCGGCGATAAAAATGCCATCCGCAATATTAACCGCAGTGTAGATAAAGCGGGTTTAAAAACCAAAGACCTCGTGTTGCAACCGCTTGCTTCTGCTGCCGCTGTCATGTGCGACCAGGACCTGGAAGCCGGCGTAGCCATTGTAGATATTGGCGGCGGTACTACAGACCTCGCCGTTTTTTATGAGGGTATTTTAAAGCATACAGCGGTTATTCCTTTTGGTGGTGAAAATATTACCAACGATATTAAAACAGGTTTAGGTGTTTTAAAAACACAGGCCGAACAAATGAAAATTCAATTTGGTAGTGCCCTAAGCGATGAAGCAAAAGCAAATGCATTCATTACCATTCCTGGTTTAAGAGGCATGGCGCCAAAAGAAATTTCTGTAAAAAATCTGGCCAATATTATCCAGGCCCGCATGAGCGAAATAATGGATTTTGTGACCTATCATTTAAAGCAGGTAGGCCTGGATAACCGTATGCTGAATGGCGGTGTGATCCTTACCGGGGGCGGCTCCCAGCTAAAACACCTTATACAGCTTACCGAATATGTTACGGGGCTTAACGCCAGGATCGGTTACCCCAACGA
This sequence comes from Ferruginibacter sp., assembly GCA_040003485.1. Classification (GTDB taxonomy): domain Bacteria; phylum Bacteroidota; class Bacteroidia; order Chitinophagales; family Chitinophagaceae; genus Ferruginibacter. Next base: position 1,288 of record JBDUCK010000363.1, read on the forward strand.
ACATTTAAGCGGTGGTCATATTGAAGAACTGGCAAAACCAATGTACAGCACCTGTATTGGATTAATATTAAAAGGTTACAATGATTACGAAAACAAGAACAAAACTTTTGATAACAATTTTATAAAGGTAAATGGCGCTGCAGCAATTGCTCAGCAAACAATACCTGCAGAAACCATAGACGTTGAACCACAGGAAATGTCTTCGCCAAAAGCAAAGAAAAAAACCATCAAAGGGTTTATGGATAATTTTAAAACCAATCTGATAGAAATGTTCAGGGAAGAAGAAGATGCACAATTATAAAAGACGGCTGATAGCAAATAGCTAAAAGCTAAACACTTACTTACTAACTCATACAAACTTACAAACATGATTCAATTTGATTTGCCAAAAGACCAATCGTCCATCATCAAAGTTATTGGTGTGGGCGGTGGCGGAAGCAATGCAGTAAACCACATGTTTTCGCAAAATATAGAAGGCGTAGACTTTATTATCTGCAATACAGATGCACAGGCAGTTGCACAAAGTAAAGTGCCCAACAAAATTCAGTTAGGGCCACACCTTACCCAAGGCCTTGGTGCCGGCGCCAATCCGGCAATAGGGCGCCAGGCCACAGAAGAAAGCCTGGAAGAAATAAAACGCATCCTGGAAGTAAATACCAAGATGGCTTTTATTACTGCAGGCATGGGCGGTGGCACAGGCACAGGTGGTGCCCCCATCCTGGCAAAAATCTGTAAAGACCTTGGCATACTAACCGTAGGTATTGTTACAACGCCTTTTGCTTACGAAGGAAAAAAACGTATTGCCCAGGCCGAAGAAGGCATCATGCTTTTAAAAAATCATGTAGATACTTTACTGGTGATAAGCAATGATAAACTACGTCACCAGTTTGGTAATTTAAAAATGAAAGAAGCTTTTGCAAAAGCAGATAATGTATTGGCCACTGCCGCAAAATGTATTACTGATGTTATCAATAGTACCGGCCAGATTAATGTAGATTTTGCAGATGTGTGTACCGTTATGAGTAATGGCGGTGTAGCTATTTTGGGTAGTGCAACAGCAGAGGGAGAAAACAGGGCACATCTTGCAATAGAAAATGCTTTAACGTCGCCATTGCTGAATGATAATGACATCCGTGGCGCAAAATGGATACTTATAAATATCAATTCTTCTGAAGGGGAACACGAGTTTACCATGGATGAAGTAGAAGTAATTCAGAATTATTTATTAAGCCAGGCGGGCGAAGATACAGATGTAATATTAGGCCTTGGCTACGATAATACTTTAGGCAACCAGATCGGTATAACCCTTATTGCTACCGGCTTTGAACATAAAGATCCATTTCCAAAACAGAAAGATCAACCGGCAGTAACAGAAACAAAAAGTGAAAAAATTGTAATGGAGCTGGATATGCCAGTGGCCATACCGGTGCATAAAAAAGCACAACAGCCAACCCTGGAATTTGATAAAAAAGAGGAGGAAAAACCAGATGAAGTTGTAGCAGAAATAAAAGAAGAAGATCATTTAATGCCTACGCTTGCCGAACAAATACCTGTAGAAGTCCTTAGTAAAATTACTGTGGAAAAGATAGAGGAGAAGCCTGTGTTTTTTGAAATATCTTCGGCTGCAGATCAGATTCCGGTAATAGAATTTGATATGGAAATATCTATCCCAGTTCCTCCACAAAAGCCAAAACCGCCCGTTGCTGAAAATGATATCAGCAAAAAAGAAAACGCAATTTTAAATAACGACGCTAGCAATACCAGCCACCTTTCGTCGGGTAGCTACCTGGCAAAGCCCATGCAGATTTATGCACAGGACCAGCTGGAAATTTCACAATCCAATTCGACCGAGGAACCACTGCCACTGCAGAAATCAGCTCAGGCCGACGAACCTGAAATTGAAATGCAACTGGTAGTTAAAGATTCCCTTAAAGCGGCGGAGGAACAGCCAATTGTACAACAGGCTCAGCCCATCATGATGTCACCCGTTGAGGAGCCCGCATTGCAGGACGAAACGGAAGAACTCAGGCGCCGGGCTATGGATCGGATTGCAAAACTGCGTAATTTGTCATTCAATATTAACGCAGCCGATCCTAATAATG
>JBDUCK010000081.1:0-11427 GCA_040003485.1 Ferruginibacter sp.
CGCAACGTCCTCAGCCCACACTTGGCTTGGGGAGAGACGGTGCCTGGAAGAAATTTTCAATCGCCCTTTTATATTTCCTGCCCACAGGTATTTCAAAATTATCAAACTCAATTTTATCGGATGTAAAAAAACGGGCCTGGCTTTTTGCTATAATAAATGATTTATGCACCCTTAAAAATTCTGCAGCTCCCAACAACTCTTCCATTTCTTTCATTGTACTTCTAACCACATACTTTACATCTCCACTATAAATAATAGCATAGTCCTTAAGTGCCTGCACGTGTGAAATATTGCTCCGCTTTACTGAAACTTTCTTATTCCCTGTTTTTATAAGCAGGCTTGTATTTTCTACATGATCATTTTCTATACCTGATCTCAGTTGCAATAACTGCAAAAAGTCAGTAGCCCTTTTTACTGATTGCTCAAATCGTTCATACCGTATCGGCTTTACCAGGTAGTCCAGCACGCCCAACTCGAAACCCTCCAGTGAATAATGTAGAAAAGCAGTTGTGAAAATGGTAACCGGTTTATGTGGCAAAGACTGCAAAAGCTGAATCCCGGTTTCCTCGGGCATCTGAATATCCAGGAATAAAATATCCACGGTATTGTCTGCCAGGTAGTTCCTGGCATCCTCGGCCGAATAACATTGCTTTACAACCAAAAGGCCTGAAATTTTGCCGCTATAACTAAGCAACACTTTGTGTGCCAGCGGTTCATCGTCCACAATCATACATTTGTATATCATGATAACTGTAATTGAAGCTGTACAAAAAAAACTTCCGTTTTGCTGTCAATATTAATAACATATTTTCCAGGATACAATATCTCCAACCGCCGTTTTACATTTTCAATACCAATGCCAAGAGATTTGAATGCTTCATTATTTTTAACTGGCGGAATATTATTCTCAACTGTTACATGCAGTTCTTTATTTTCGGTTTTAATATTTATTCTTACAAATCCATTCTTAGTAACTGAATTTAATCCATACTTAAATGCATTCTCCACCAGCGGAAGCAGCAATAAAGGGGTTATAAAGCTCTTGTCTGTTTTACCCGATACAGTAAAACTCACTGCTGCATCTGGTTTTCTTAGCCGCTCCAGTTCGGTATAATTATACAATAGCAAAATTTCCTTCTGTAATAATACCTTGTCTTCTTTACTTTCTGCTAAAGTATATTTCATAATGTCTGCCAGTTTTAAAACAGCTTCGCCGCTTTTATCCGAATTTTCAAGGATCAATGCATAGAGGTTATTCAGTGTATTAAAAAGAAAATGCGGGTTTACCTGTGCTTTCAGAAAATTCAACTCTGCGGTCGTTTTTTCCAGTTCAATTTTTTTGATAGTTTCCTTTTGTTCATAATAGTCAACGGATATCTTAAGCAGGAAAGAAATTAAAACATAGCGTGCAGACATTCCCAATTGGGAAAGGAAAAACTGGAAATGTTCCTCTCTACTCAATAATTCCTTTTTCTCCCTGATAAATAATTCTAAGTTCAGGTTACAATAACCTGCTATCAATGTAATCAGTAGCACAAAAACAATATAGAATAAGTATTTTTTTGTTTTAAAAAAATGGGGATAAAGAAACAGGATATTTACGTATACCAGGCTCGCCTGAACAAATGTTTTTGCAAATACATAATAAAAAGAAAGCCATTTATTATAACTATAAAACGTGGTTGTATCAGCAATAAGTGCAAAAACAAAAAATATCCATAGTAGGAAATGGAATGAATATTTTTTAACAAAGATGTTTTTGAGGCTCATTACCCAAAAGTCAGTAAAATAAACTTCACTTTCAAAACCGTTCATCGCAAAACGATGTTTTTCATCGCATTTCTATACCAATGGTAATATAACACTATGCATTTGTGGTAGTTTTAGAATCAAAAATCATTAGCCATGATTAAACGATTTTTTTTAAGTGCATACCTGTGTTTTATACTGTGCACAGTTTATTGCCAAACAGCTATTGAATGGCAGGGCGACCTGCATTACCTGCAGCAAACCGTACATTCAAAATACAGTAATCTTTTCTGCAACATTTCTGGTGCTGATTGGGATAAAGCTGTAGATGTTTTACACGCTGAGATTCCCAAATTAGAAAAAGAACAGGTGTTAACCGGCTTTGTGAAATTAGTTGCACTGTTTCATATCGGTCATACCCAGATGAACACATTTGGCCTGCACCTTGGGTCAACTGCATTGCAACTGAACAGGCTCCCCTTTCAGTTCTATTCCTTCAGCGATGGTATTTATATTTTAAGGGCCGATAGCAAATATGAAAGAGCTGTTGGAGGAAGGGTTACCAGGATCGGTAAAATGAAAATAGAAGACGCTATGGAAGCGATCAGGCCGTTGGTATCTTATGAAAATGAACAGGGTTTTATAAGCAACAGTATGTTTTATTTGGCCATACCGGAGTTTTTAAAAACGCAGGGCATTTCGGATAATACTGCCGAAACTGCAATTACTTATTTAAAAAACGGGAAAGAAGAAACAACCATTTTTAAAGCCGACAGGAATAATAATGTTTTCAGTGTGACGGGGCTTGAAACCCCTGCCGGTTGGGTAGTTGCAAAGAAACCCGGCGATTTGCCGCTCTGGCAAAAAGAGCCTTCATCATTCAGGTACATGCAGTACCTGCCCGAAAGCAAAACATTGTATGTGCGCCATAGTGTAAACTTAAATGATGGTAACAAAACCATTGCAGCTTTCTTTAATAACATGGTTGATTTTATTGATAACAATGATGTGGTAAAGCTCATATTAGATGTAAGAACAAATGGTGGTGGCAATAACACATTGAACAAGTCCATCATCACAGGTATTGTAAAATCAAGGAAAATAAATCAAAAAGGAAAATTCTTCTGCATAATTGGCCGCCGTACTTTTTCCGCTGCACAAAATTTAGTGAACGAACTGGAAAAATACACGGAAGTAACGTTTGTGGGTGAGCCCACAGCAGAAAATGTAAATCATTACGGCGAACCAGTCACTGAAATTCTTCCTAAAAGCAAGTTGGCAGTAAGCATAAGTTCGCTTTGGTGGCAAGACTTCAAGGCAACAGATAAAAGAAAAGCAACCTATCCTCAGTTAGCAGTTGATATGAGTTTTAATGATTATTACAACAATGAAGACCCGGTAATGAATGTGATTAAAAATTATGATACACAGGAATCCATTGAAGTAAAACTGCGTAGCCTGGTGGAAGCAGAAAAATTTGATGAGGCTGTAAGTATGGCCAATGAATATTTAAAAGATCCGCTGCACCGCTATTTTAAAAATGAACTGGAGACTAAAATAAATACTTACGGATATGCACTGATCAACCAGAATAAATTTAACGATGCAAATAAAGTTCTTAAGATGAATATTCAATTATTTCCAGAATCGGCAAATGCTTATGACAGTTATGCTGAAAGCTTTTTGCTGATGGGCAAAAAAGAAGATGCCATAAAATATTTTGAAATGGCGATAGCAAAAGATAAGTATGGGGTTACAGCAGATAACTCTAGGAAGCAGATTGAAAAAATAAAAACCGGTTCTAATTAATATGAATAAGAAAGCAACATCACTTTTCTGTTATTTCTGTTTCTATTGCATTACTGCTTTTAGCCTAAGCAATTCTTCAGCCTATGGAGTTTATTTATTAAATGATGGTAAAACGTATGCTACAATTGCCCTGTTTGACCCATCTCCAGCCCTTTTCTTTTCAGATGGCAAAGTAAGAGGGCTTAAGCAGGATGGCAATACCTGGCTTATAGGAAAAACATTAGGAAATACTAATGAAACAGAAGGAACACTAAGTTTAGAAAATTCAACGATCAAAATTGACATTGATGGCTCACTCACTTTAGCCGGAAAAAGAGTTGCATTGCAGGAAAAGAAAGTAACATTCAAAAATGGGAAAACCGTTTTGGCTGGTGAACTTATTCTGCCCGAAGGCAACGGTCCCTTTCCCGTAATTATACAAACACATGGCTCGGGTGAAGAGACAAGGGAATCAAGCCGTGGTTTAGCTTATCCATTTGCGTCAAACGGTATTGCTTCTTTGATTTATGATAAACGAGGTTGTGGAGAATCTTCCGGAAAAGAATGGCGGGCTTCTTTCAATGACTATGCTGATGATCTATTAGCAGGTGCAGCATATGTTTCAACGCTGCCGGAGATCAACAAAAACAGGGTTGGCTTATTTGGCCACAGCCAGGGCGGCTGGGTGGTGCCATTGGCTTATTCAAAGAAGCCAGGGTTAATTTCATTTTGTATCATCAGTGCAGCCAATGCAGTATCGCCGGTAGAACAAACTTTGTATGCAGGCGACCAGGAATTTATAATCAAAGGAAATGATGAACAAACTGTAAAAGAGATTCATGATTTTAGAAGAATAAAATATGAAGTGGGCATCTTAGGAAAAAACGAAGCAGATTACAAAAATTCAATTGTGGCTGCCGCCAAAGAAAAGCCCTGGTTCGCATTAACAGGCGACCGCCTGCCCGATGGGATTTTTTGGAAAGAAAATGGTTTCTATAATCCTGTTCCTGCATTGCAATCATTAAAGTGTCCCGTTTTGGTTTTGTATGCAGACAATGATATTTCAACAGATTCAAAAACAAACCTGCCGTTGATGAAGGAATTGATTCTTTCTACACAGGCAGATTTTAAGTTATTCGCAAATGCCAATCACATGATGTTAAAGGTGGATAGTAAAGATTTTACATCAAAGCAAATTACGCTAATAACGCAAATGGCTGATGGGTATATTGAAACTATAGTTGGGTGGTTAAAAAAAACAATCTCAATGTAACGATTCATAAGAATTAATATAAACCCAATATTTACGTTGGCTTTGATGTGCCGGGGCAATAAGACAAACAAATGAAGAAAATTTTACTATGCGAAAAAACTTACTGATCACTTTTATTTTCCTTGCTCAAATTGTATTCGCCCAACATGCACCCACGGGTAATCAAGTGGCAGGTTCATCACTCAATAGCGCACAATGGCTAGAGGATGTTGGACTCTTACAAAGAGAAATTTTAAGAATACATCCCAACCCTTTTCATACACCTGCTACGCTTAATAAAGCAAAATACGACAGTCTCTTTAATGAGTTAAAAACACGTGCTGCGGAGTGGAGCAGTAATAAATTAATTACAGAAATTGCCAGGATAATCGGGTCATTGAATGATGGACATTCTACAATTAATATATTAAATACGGAAGCCGGTACCTACACTTATAAATTTTTTCCCGTATTGCTAAATTATTTTGATGAGGGTATATATGTGTTGAATATTACAAAACAATACGAACATTTAAAAGGATATAAGCTCATTGCAATTAATAACAGCCCCGTTAAGGATGCAATAAATAAGTTAAAGCCTTTAATCTCTAAAGATTGGGGAAACGAATCGTCATTTAAAGATGCTATCCGCTTTTTTTTGATAACATCTGAATATTTGAACGGGCTTGATATAATTGACAATCCTGATGAAGCAACCTTTTACTTTGAAGATGAAAAAGGAAATAAATCTTCCGTTAGTTTGCATAGCGTTCCTGCAAATGATTTATTTTCCAGCTTTAGTCCGGCTGAAACTGAAAAGCCTTTATACCTGCAAAACGAAAGAGATTATTATTGGTTTAAATACCTGGAGCATGATAAATCACTTTACATTAAATATACCTTTCAATTAGAGGATTCAAAATTGCCATTAGCGCAGTTCTGTTATAGATTACAATCTGTATTAGATTCGGTAGAATGTAAAAAAATAATACTTGACCTGAGACAGGGACAGGGAGGAAATATTGGAACAATGGGGCCTATGTACCAATTTTTATTGCAGCCAAAAGTGAATCAATGTGGAAAGCTATATGTTTTGCAGGACAGGAGGTCTCAATCGGCTTCCGCTGTTTTGGCTGTAAGGTTAAGTATGATCTCAAAAGCAATTTTTATTGGCGAACCGTCAGTTACTGCAACAAATTTTTTTGATAATGACAGGAAGGTAATTCTTCCCAACAGTAAATTAAAAATCGGAATTTCTTCGCACTATCAGCAGGCAAGTTTCCCTATTGATAAAAGAATCGCTTTGGATGCCGACATATTTAAGCAGGTAACTGCCAAAGATTATTTTGCAAAAAAAGACCCGGTGCTTGAATATGCCCTGCAACACAAAGCTGAAATAAAGCAACCGATAGAAATAAAAGCTAATGATAAAAATGAAGGATTATATGAATACTCATTACTCAAAGTATTACATGTAGTTAAAGAGGATGATAATTGGAGAATGTATATAGAAGGCGGAGGTGCAACCAGGTATTTTTTGAATACAGCGTTATATCCAATTAGTGCCACTGAGTTTACTACTGATGTAAGAGGGTTAACTGTTTCAATTTCGGGAAACACACTTGCATTGCATACGATGTGGGGTGATATGAATTTAAACAAACTTTCACCTGATTATAAAACGCCGGAAGAAATGTTGCAATCGGGGAATATTGATAATGCCATTAGCACAACAAAGCAACTTTATACAAAAGCCGGTGAAAAAGAAAAAAAAGATTTCGAAACAATTATAAATTCCTGGGGATATCAATTAATAAGTAGTAAAGACCCGCCAAATGCGCTGAAACTATTTAAATTAAACTCAGAACTGTTTCCAGGCTCAGCAAATGTATGGGACAGTTTAGGCGAAGCAAATGCTTTGGCAGGAAACAAGGAAGAAGCGATCAGGAATTATCAAAAAGCTTTAGAACTTACTCCGGGCTTAATAAGTGCCACCAAAGCACTTGAAAAATTACAACAATAATAAATTTATATTATGCTAAAGAAAGGGATTATTAATTCAGTGATTTTACTTCTGTTTAGTCATGCAGCTTTGTTTGCACAGCCAAAAACTTACAAGTTTATAAACGGACAATGGTTTAATGGAAAATCGTTTGTGAAGAAAACAATGTACTCAGTGAATGGTTTTTTTACCGAGAAAGACCCGGCATCTGGAGATTCTGTAATTGATTTACAAAACAAATTCGCAATACCTCCATTTTCTGAAGCACATACCCATCATTTAGAAGGCATTGGCATGCCGCCTCAGCAATTAATAAACTCCTATTTAAAAGATGGGGTGTTTTATGTAAAGAACCCTAACAATGTAAATTTCTTTACAAATAATATTAGACCATTTATTAATAAACCAACAAGTCTTGATGCAAGTTTTGCCAATGGTGGATTAACAGCCTCTGAGGGTCATCCTATGACCATGTTTGAAGACCAGATAAGGCCATCCATAGAACCAATGACTGGAAAAACAAACCGGGGATGGTTTCATGGCAAGGCTTATTTTACCATTGATAGCGAAGAAATGCTGAATGAAAAATGGGATTCCATAATGGCGGGCAAGCCTGATTTTATTAAAGTGTATTTAGCCAATTCAGAAGATTATGGTAAAGAAGGGCCGGTATCAAAGTATCAATTACGAAAAGGCTTGAATCCTGCCTTACTTCCTGCAATAGTTCTAAAAGCACATAAGGCCGGCCTAAGAGTAGCGGCTCATGTAGAAACTACAGCAGATTTCAGAATAGCAATTAATGCAGGCGTGGATGAACTGGCACATATGCCCGGCTTTTATTTGTTTGATAAAGCACATATTAACCGGTATATATTAACTGATGCAGATGCAAAGTTGGCTGCAGATAAAAAAGTGTGGGTTACCACTACTTTGTCATCCAAAACATTAGTAGAGGATAAAACACTATTGGAACAGGTAGCACAAAATCAAAAACAAAACCTTTTGTTACTAAAGAAATATGGAGTGAAGTTGGCCATTGGAAGCGATCATGCTGACTCTCCGTTGCCCGAAGTAGAAGAGCTATATGGTTTTAAGATATTTGATAACATTTCGCTGTTAACTATGTGGTGTACAACTTCTGCACAAAATATTTTCCCGGGAAGAAAGATCGGCTACCTGAAAGAAGAATATGAGGCAAGTTTTTTATTACTCGATGGAAATCCGTTAACTGATTTTTGGAATGTAAAGAAAATATCACTGTTAGTGAAACAAGGTAATATACTAGAACAAACAAAATAGACATCAATAATATGAAAAACGTCTTTAAAATATTTTAGCATAATAATGATCTTAATTGTGAAATTATGCTGTACAAACTATTCCTTAAGTTCCCGAAGCGAAGCAAATACTTTGATCACAAAAAAATAGCTACGATGAAAATCTTCTCTATAATTTTTGCGATTTTTTTTATTTGTGGAGCATACAGCAAATCACCTGCAGCCCCTGTTAATCCCCAACCCGTATCAGTTTGGGTAATCCAAAACAGTGGTACCAACGAAACTTTGCTGGGAGTATCGTTCACTTCTTCAACAAACGGTTATGCTGTTGGAACAAATGGTACCATTAGGCATACAACAGATGGCAAAACCTGGGTTGCCCAGGCAAGTGGTGTAACAAAGTTTTTACGGGATGTATATTTTTCCGATGCATCTACCGGAACTATTGTTGGTGAAAGTGGTCTCATACTTCGAACAACAAACGGAGGAACTTCCTGGACTCCGCAAATCAGCGGAGCTACACAGCATTTGGTGCATGTACATTTTGCAAATGCCAACACGGGTATTGCCACAGGGCAAGGAGGTGTAATATTAAAAACAGAGAACGGAGGAACAACCTGGACAAGTCAAACCAGTGGAACCACAGTTGAGATTCCCGGTGTGTTTATGATTAATGATATGACAGCAATAGCAGTTGGATTTGGCGGAACAATTCTTAAGACAACAAATGGCGGCATTACCTGGACAGCACAAACCAGTGGTACAACTTCTGATCTTCGAAGCGTTTATTTTTCTAATGCAATGAATGGGATTTCAGTTGGTATCGGCGGCAGAATGTTAAAAACAGTTGATGGTGGTTCAACTTGGATTATTCCAACAAGCAGGACAACTAATGATCTGTATGCAGTAACATTTACCGATGCGTCAAATGCAACTGCCACCGGCAGCAACAAAATATTGTTTTCATCAAATAGTGGCAGCATTTGGACAGATCAGCCAATACGCTTTACAGGAGATTTATATGCTGTAAGCTTTGTTGGTGCAACCAGCGGGTGGGCCGTTGGACAAAACGGGGCAATATTACATTTTGGTAATTAACAATTTAGTAAATCATCTTTAAAAAAAAATTATGAAAAAATTATTTCTCTTCTTATTGCTGAGCATTGCGGCAATCGCCTTCACTTCGTTTGGAAAAAAAAGGCAAATAAATAGTGTTAATTTACAACTTGATAACCTTCTCCGTTGGGAGGAGAAATTTGGTTTTACCGGCTCTGTATTGGTGGTTAAAGATGGCAAAATTATTTTAAATAAAGGCTATGGTTATGCCAATAAAAATCAAGGCTGGTCGAACACACCCAAAACTGCTTTTTATATTGCATCGGTCAGCAAGCCCATAACTGCTTTGGGCGTGATGAAATTAGTTGAAGAGAAGAAAATTTCTTTAAGCGACCCTATTACAAAGTATTTTCAAAATGTACCTGATAATAAAAAAAGTATAACGATTGAAATGCTGCTTACGCATACATCAGGTCTGGAGCATACTTATTCTTGCGATGATATTACTGACCGAAGGATAGCCATAGAAACCATACTCAATAAAACCCCTTTAGTAGCTCCTCCGGGTAATAAATATAACTATTCAGGAGATAATTATACGTTGCTTGCTGCAATAATTGATATAACATCAGGGGATAGTTTTGAAAATTATGTTGCCAAAAATATTTTACAGCCAGCAGGAATTACACATCCTGCTTTTACCGGTTATCTCGATCATATTCGTCTTGAAGACTACGCAGCTCCATCTGGAAATTCATCGTACAAGAGTTTAAAAAATATTGATGGCACCTGGGGAAGAAAAGGCAGAGCTGGTATGGTTCTTTCTGTAGAAGACTTGTACAAATTGGATAAAGCTTTTTCAGAAAATAAAATATTTCAGGCAGGCACAACAGAAAATATACTGTCACCCAAAATAAAAAATAATACTACAAGTGAAAATTACGGGTATGGATTTTCATTAGGTACTACTATCAGGGGAACAAAAGTATTTGGGCACAGTGGCGATGATGATGGAGTTGGCCATAATGTTGAATACCTTGATTTTCCTGATGAGAATGTAAAAATATTTATTGCTTCAAACAGCGGTATGTATTCTGGTACATCCTGGACCGCTGTTATTTCTTCTATGCTTCAGCGTTTCTTATTTAAATCTAACTACAATTATACTGCTGATAAATTGTACTATAATGAATTTCAAAATTATTCCTCAATAGAAGTAGAAAAACTGGAAGGGGTTTATAAAAATGGGAATACAGATTATCATGTTTGGATAAATAATAACGGGCAATTAATAGTAAGCCCGGTGGGTGAAGAAGTAGCTGAAACATTTGGTTATTCAAAAGCTTATTCACAGAAAAACCAATTAACAAAAAGCATTCTTGAAGAAGCCATTCAACAACAATTTAATACACTACAGGCATCTGCAAAAGACAATGCCTCGTTTGAAAAACTGAAAGCTACATTCAGCAGTGTATTAAAAACCTTAACTGAGAAAAATGGCTCCCTGGAAAAAATAGAAATACTTGGCACAGCCAATACATGGAGTGGAAATTACCACGCAGATATTGCAACCTGGTTTAAGCTGGTATTTAAAAATAAAACACAACAGTATAGGCTGGAGTGGGACGGCAATAATAAAATAGCAGGCATTGCTGGTACCCGGATGAAATATCCCATCATGTTTACATTGAATGTCATAGCTAAACATGAGTTTATTGGTTTTGACCCAGGCAATGGAAGAACGATAGCTGTTAATTTTTTAACCCAGAACGGTGAAAATAAAAACATGATGGAACTAAGTATAGGTGATAATAAACCTTTGGTATTAGCCAACTCCGGCGAGTTGCAATTGTTACCAAAGCGCTCGGCTGCCGAAGTTCTTTATAATACCATGTTAACAAATGGAATACCTGCTGCAATTGCTGAAGCTACCGCAATAAAAGAAAAACTTGACCGCTTTGATGCTGATGAAGGCGAATTAAACGATTTTGGATACAAGCTCCTAAATGATAATAAATTAAATGAAGCTATTACGATGTTTTCCATACTAGTTCAGGCATTTCCTGAATCTGCCAATGGATTTGATAGCTTAGGTGAAGCATATATGAAAGCCGGAAATAAAGCTGATGCTATAAAAAATTATAAAAGGTCATTAGAATTAGATCCTAAAAATGAAAATGCAAAGAAGATAATTGAGAAAATGCAATAAAGCACAACCTGAATATTTTACAACAAGTAAAACTTAGTATGAAAAAAATAATCGTATCATTTATCTTTCTGCTGGCAGTAGCAGTTTCGTATTC
>JBDUCK010000003.1:0-35120 GCA_040003485.1 Ferruginibacter sp.
GTTTTACAGCGGGCTGGAATCATATTGTAAATACTGCTTTAAAGAATTATTTAGAGCCGGTGGAAAATTAAGGTTGCTGATTAAAATATTTATAAACATTTCTCCAGGGATTGGTTATTATTTTAATACAGCCTATTTTTATTTATACAATAATATTTAAAATAGATATTTCAATGATTGACAAAGTAAAAATTTTAGAAAGCAAGATCCTTTCTGATAACTGGTATACACTTAAAAAAATTACCTACGAATATGTAAAGAAAGATGGCAGCCTGCACACACAAAGCAGGGAGGCTTACGATCGTGGAAATGGCGCCACCATTTTATTATACAACAAAGAACATAAGAAAGTGATTCTCACCAGGCAATTCCGGTTACCCACTTTTATTAATGGAAATCAATCCGGCATGCTGATAGAAGCCTGTGCCGGCCTGTTGGATAAAGACAATCCTGAAGATTGCATCAGGCGGGAAACAGAAGAAGAAACGGGCTACAAAGTTACCGAGGTAAAAAAGATTTTTGAGGCGTATATGTCGCCCGGCTCAGTTACAGAAATACTGTATTTTTTTATTGCAGAATATTCAACAGCCATGAAGGTAAATGAAGGCGGTGGTGCTTTACATGAAGAAGAAAATATTGAAGTGCTGGAGCTTCCCCTGCAGCAGGCGATGGCAATGATCAACAGTGGCGAAATAAAAGATGGTAAAACAATTATGCTGCTGCAATATTTGATGCTGAACAACATAGTATAGCCATGGAAAATTAAGTAATGCTGCTGATTAATGCTTTCATTACATCTTAACCTTCATTAACATTAAACCAATACTGGTTAACTGTACTTCTTTGATTGTAAGAATACTTTCGTAGCTAAATTGTTGATATGAGACAAACTGTTACGTTGCTATCTTTTCTTATCTTTTCTCTCCAGGCTTCTTCTCAAAAAAACGGTACTATAAAAGGTACCAGTTTTGATACCTCCATAAATAAGCCTGTGCCGAATGCAACGCTTACCCTGATGAAGAAGAAAGATTCATCATTGGTAACATTTACCATGGCAGATAATAATGGCAGGTTTCAAATAGATGGTTTGCCTAATGGAGAATACCGCCTGCTCATTACCCAGGTGATTTATCGCAATGCCATAAAATATTTTACTATAGATGATGATCACAGGGAAATAACGCTGGGAAATGTAGCCATGAATGATAAAAATAAAACACTTAGTGAAGTGACCGTATCTGCAGAAGCCGCACCGGTAACACTGGTGGGGGACACCATTCAATACAATGCAGGCTCTTTTAAAACCCGGCCAAATGCAAATGTAGAGGACCTTTTAAAAAAGCTACCAGGTGTAAAAGTAGATAAAGATGGCACGGTTAAAGCACAGGGCGAAAAAGTGCAGAAGGTATTGGTTGATGGAAAAGAATTCTTTGGTAATGACCCCAAAATTGCTACAAAAAATTTACCGGCAGATGCAATTGACAAAGTACAGGTATATGATAAACTAAGCGACCAGGCACAGATAACGGGGTTTGATGATGGCAACAGCGAGAAGACCATTAACCTTAAATTAAAAGCAGATAAAAAGAATGGGCGGTTTGGTAAAGCCACTGCGGGTGCAGGTACTGGTGAGCGTTATGAAGGGAAATTTAATTTTAATTCATTTAAAGGCGCCAGGCAAACGTCTCTTATAGCAATGGGTAATAATACAAATGCCGAAGGGTTTTCTTTCATAGATATTTTAAACTTTACCGGTGCGCTTTCCTCGCAAAAAAATGGTGGCGATATCAATATTTCTATTTCTGCAGATGATCCGTTAGCGGGGCTTATTGGCGGAAACAATATCGGCATAAACACTACCTGGGGCAGTGGTATAAATTACAATAATATTATTGGCACCAAAACAGATTTTCGCAGTAATTTTTTTTACAGCCATTACAATCCAAACCGGCAGACAAATATTCAGCGGCAATACTTTTCACCTAAAAATATTTATAAGCAGCATTCGTATACCGACAAACAAAATAATTCACAGCGCCTGAATTTCAGTGCAGACTACCAGATCGATTCATTCCGTTCATTAAAGATATCGCCCAATTTCAGTTATCAGAAAACCGATAATAAAACGGTTTCTGATTACAGCACATTTTCGGAGCAGGGAGAAAAAATAAACAGCAGTAACAGCAATGATATTACAAACAGTGAGGGTACCAATCTAAGTACGAATATCCTGTTCCGGAATAAATTCGGGAAAAGAGGGCGAACTTTTTCCTTGAACCTGCTTACCAATTTTAATAACAGTGAAGGGAATGGAAACCTGCAGTCTGTTACAGATTTTTACAATGGCGGCAGCTTATTTCTCAGCGATTCTATAAATCAAAAAAATAAAAATACAACAGCGCTTAGCGGCTTTAATGCAAAAGCGGTATATACAGAACCCATATTTAAAAAAAGCCAGCTGGAGTTTAGCGCAGGCAGGAGCTATACGAAAAATACCGCATCAAAAACAACTTATGATTTTAACAAAAGCAATGGAAAATATGATCTCATTAATGAGCCGCTTACTAATGATTTTGTGAATACCTATTCTTATAATACAGCAGGGCTTCGCTTTCGCAGGCAGACAAAGAAATATAGTTTTGCAGTTGGAGGTGCCTGGCAGCAGGCTTCTATAGAAGGCCATACAAAAAATTTAAAAGACTCTGCTATCAGTAAAAGCTTTACTAATATTTTGCCTAATGCAAGGCTGCAATATAATTTCAACCGGTTTAAAAATATAACCTTTAATTACAGTACCAATACCAACCCGCCTTCGGTTACGCAATTGCAGCCGTTGCCTGATAACAGCAATCCATTATACATACGCCTTGGTAATCCGAAGTTGCAGCAGGAATTTATACAAACACTTCGGTTGAATGCTTCATTGGTAAATCCATTTAAGAACAGGAATTTATTTGCTTTTTTTACGGCTCAGCAAACACAGCATAAAATTGTAAACTACGATAGAATAAACAGCCTGGGCGTTGATTCTGTTTTACCTGTTAATGTAGATGGCGTATATAACCTGAATGGTAATTTAAGTTTTGGTTTCCCCGTTCATTTTCTAAAAGGGACAATGGATATAAGTTCTGTTGTAAATACTTACCATGGCAGGCAGTTTGCCAACACAGTAGAAAATACGATCAACACCATTACTGTTGGGCCGCAGTTAAGGCTGGATATAAGCCCAACAGATAAAATAGATATTACTTTAAGCACTTCATTCAAACATTCAAAAACAACCTATTCATTACCCGGCGCACAAAATTCAAAATACTTTACACAAGAGTATACTATTGATTTTAACTGGCAGTTTGCCAAAAAGTTTTTACTGGTCACTGATTTTAATTACCTGGTCAATAATCAATACAGTACTGGGTTTAATACGAAGGTGCCTTTATGGAATGCGGCAATCAGCAGGCAGGTGCTGCACTTTAACCGTGGCGAATTAAAGCTGGTGGCAAAAGATATCCTGAATAGAAATGTCTATGTAAACCGCAGTGCCAACCAGAATTATATAGAAGATACGAGGGTTAACAGCCTGCGCCGTTTCTTTTTGCTAAGCTTTACTTTTAATCTAAATAAAACAGGATTGAGTAATGCTGAAAATAAAGGAGGAGTGAGGGTAGTGCGATAGAAAATGATAAAAAATTTGCGGGCAGTTAAATACTGCTTTTACTTTACGTAGCGCCCAACTTTGTGTAAACTGGGCTTCTTCTGGTCTCTGGGGTATTTGTTTAGCCAAAAAAAAACGCCACAATATTGATGGCGGTTTTTTATTAAGTTATTTTTTTTAATTCTGAATCCTGATCTGCATGTTACCCTTGCCCTGGTTATTCTTCTGCATTTCTTCCACCATTTTATTTCTTTCTTTTACAAATTCATCAGGCGTAACTATTTTACCTTTCACTGGTTGTTTAATGCTTGCTATATCTGCTTTAGCTTGAATATCAAGCGCCTTATATTCTACACGTCCGTCGTTCATTTCCAAAGCAAGAATAAGCCCCGGAAGCTGGCCCTGTACTTCCGGCCCTGCAGGTACAGGTATATCATTGGTAAACCATGCAATGATATTGGTGGTGTCATTTATTTCTTTTCTTTCTATTTTTCCATTGTCCATTATTGTTTGCGTACGCTTGCCGGTACGCTGGGCTACACCCCGCTGGCAGGTATGGCCAAGAATATTTTGTGTTTCTCCGGTAAGCTTCCAATTTAGTTTAGTAATGCTGTCTGTAACAATAAATTTTTTATCCATCACATCCCGTTGCTCCGTTTTTTTTGAATTGGTAAAATCATAAAATACAACATCATTTTGGCCAGGTGTAATCATTTTTATCCGCATACCATTGCCATTCATTTCATCTGTATTTTCTTCTTCATCTATATGCTTCCATAATGACTTGTTACTGCCGAAGCTGAGCTCAAATTTATCTGTACGTGTTTTAGGAAGCATCTGCATGTGGTCATTATCATTAATGTTTAGCTGTACCTGCAGGGTGCGCTGATAGATTACCCTGCCTTCTTTTTGTTGTGCTGCTGTGCACAAAGCAATGCATAGGGCGATAATGGAAAGAGGAATTTTTTTCATAACATTTTAATTTAGTTGTTTACGTTTTAGATAATTCAAAGCTATCTGCTGCAACGCTAGGTATGGGTTAATGCTCCTTGTATTAAGGTTAATAAAGGTTAACACTACTCTGCTTTTCCAATGAATAAAACTATTTTTACCCTCATGAACCGACAGCGCTGGCTCAATATTTCAATGTGTGTTACACTGCTGATTATTATGGCCTTTCAGGCATATTGGTTAAGCGATAATTATAACCGGGAGAAGAAGGCACTGCAGATAAAGACATCCATAGCTTTTCAGCAAACACTGCAGCAGTTGCAGGCAACAAAAATAAAATTGCCCGAGGGATTTATGAAATATGCTAATCATAATGAAGAGGACAGAATTATGCTGGATGAAAATACCACGTTTGACGAAACGGGATTGAGGAAGCGCCAGATGATCACCCTGATAAATACCGTGGGTACAAAATTGCGGGATTCAGTAAAAAAAGATAATCCTATAAGATCAACTTTTGTAATTTCTTTAGGAAAGGGAATGCATGAAAATTTACATGACAGTGCATTAATAAAATTTAAAGATGATGACAGCAACAAACAGATCTTCCAGGTATTTTTAAAAGTAGATTCTTTGCAGAATACATTGACGATTCCTGAAATAACCAAGGCCTTTAGCACAACTTTAAAAAAGCAAAAACTTGATATACCGTTTTCTATCATAAAAAAAGACGGCATCGTTGCTGAAGAAGATTCCGATCCTTCCCACGTTAGTATCGGCTTTGTCCATCCTGTTACCTACATTCTTTCCTTACACGATACGGCTTTCTATCTTATTAAAAAACTTACCCTGCCCATACTCTTTTCTTTTTTCTTATTAGGTATCACTATTTTTTCATTCGTGTTAATGTACCGCAATTTAATAAGGCAGCAAAAGCTGGCAGAAACAAAGAATGAGCTCATCAGTAATATTACCCATGAATTAAAAACCCCCATTGCTACTGTAGGTGTGGCTATTGAAGCGCTCAAAAATTTTAATGCGCTGGATGATGCGAAAAAAACAAAAGAATATCTCGACATATCATCCAATGAATTACAGAGGCTGGGTTTGCTGGTAGATAAAGTGCTGCGGCTTTCTATGTTTGAAAAAAAGGAAATTGAATTAAGCAAAGAGCAATTCGATCTAAAAGAATTGACGCTTGAAGTATTGAACACTATGAAGCTGCAGGTAGAAAAACAAAATGCCCTGATCAGTTTCAGCAGTGAAGGAAATGATTTTATCATTAATGCAGACAAACTTCATGTTACCAGTGTGATCTATAACCTGCTTGACAATGCTTTAAAATACAGCAAGGAAGCTCTCGTAATTAACGTGCGGTTGTTGCGTAAACAAAAAGATATAGCGCTGCTCATAAGCGACAATGGCATTGGCATTGCTTCAGAATACCAGTCGAAAATATTTGACAAATTTTTCCGGGTACCTACCGGTAATAAGCACCTGGTAAAAGGTTACGGCCTGGGGCTTAGTTATGTTTCTCATGTTATGGCACAACATCACGGAAGCATACAGGTGCAGAGCGAAATAGATAAAGGAAGCATTTTCACCCTGAAAATACCTGCTGCAAATGCTGAAAGCTAAAATATTATATGTAGAAGATGAAGGCTTCCTGGGCAAGATAGTAAAGGAGAGCCTGGAAAGCCGCGGCTATGAAATTTTTATGGAAGCTGATGGCGCCAAAGCCGCGACATTGTTCAATGCCTGCACGCCGGATATTTGTGTGCTGGATGTTATGCTGCCCAATAAAGATGGGTTTGCTGTGGCACAGGAAATAAGAAAGATAAATGATAAAGTGCCGATCGTTTTTTTAACGGCCAGGTCGCAAACAGAAGATCTGCTGAAAGGATATAAAATAGGCGGCAATGATTATATACGTAAGCCTTTCAGCATGGAAGAATTAATTGTACGTATTGAATATATTTTATCCCGTGAAGGCAATATAGCTGATCATAAAAAAGAAGCGCTGGTGATTGGCAAATATATTTTTAATACAGCCCGGCAGGTATTGTCGGTAAATGCTGCGGAGCAAAAACTTTCATTCCGGGAAGCTGAACTACTTAAAGTTTTATACCACAACAGGGATAAGATCATTGATCGCCGGGACATCTTAAACCTCTTATGGGGCAATGATAATTTTTTCAACAGCCGAAACCTTGATGTGTATATTACCAAATTACGGAGCTATCTTAAAGCCGACCCATCGGTAGAAATACTCACTATTAAAGGCATTGGCTATAGATTTTTGATTGATGGTTGATGTGCAAAAATCCCGGAGGCTACTGCAACGAGTCTTTCTTTTCAGCTTCTTCTTTTTTAGCTTTCTTTTTAAAGAAGCCACGCAATAAAAAATTATGTTGTATCGCTTCCATATTATCATACAGTTTTTTGGTGCCGGCATTAAGATTACTGAGCGTACTCTTTAAATTATTTGCGGCTACCGGGTCGTTCAATAATACGCCAATAGGTGAGTTGCCTGTATTTAAATTTTTACTTACATCTTTTATATTATTACTTACATCCTTTATATTATTACTCACCAGCTTCATGTTGTCTGTTACTTCATTTGCAGTAACAGCCGCATGTTGCAGTTGCACGGCAGTTGATTTTAGCCTGCTGAAAATTACCGTATCTGTTATTAGTTCATTGGTCAACGAGCCTTTGGATTGCAGGCGGGAGGTATAATTAGAAACATACCCCGATGCAGATTTTAAAGAAGTTACCGCAGCTTGTAAATTATTTACCAACGTTTCATCTGTCATCAGTTTACCTATAGTGCCTTTTCCATCTGCCAGGCGTTTGCTTATTAATTTAAAGTCGTTAGTTACATCTACCAGGTTTTTGTTGTTCTGCTGAAAAGTGCTGAGGATCTCATCTGTATTCAGTCCATTTTCTACGGCAAGTACGTCATCTTTAACTACTGATGCTGACGCCGGGCTGCCACCATAAATAACGACTAATTTATTACCTATAAAACCTTCAGAACCTACTTTGGCTTTTGCATCTTTTTTAATGAATTGCTGATCCTTTATTTCTATATTCATTACTACTTCTACCTGCGAATTTTTTATGAAAGTCATTTTTTTTATAGTACCAACTTTTACACCCAGGTACCACACATTGTTTCCCACCTGTAAGCCGCCCACATCCTTAAATACTGCGATTATGGGTACTTTTTTTTCAAATGTTTTCTTTTGGCCGCCCAGTGTTAATATGCCGGCAATAAAAATTACCAGGGCAAGTAAGATAAATATTCCTACGATCACTGCTTTTTTGTTACTATTCGTTTCCATTATTCGTTTATAAAATTATAATTGAAAAAACTTGTTATCCTTTCGTCTTCAGTTGCAAACACTTCATCAAAACTGCCCTGCCTTGCAAATGTTCCATCCAGCATCATGGCTACCCTGTCCCCCGTACTTTTTGCACAGGTAAGGTCGTGTGTAATAATGATAGCACTTGTATGATACTGTGCCTGCACTTCATTGATCAGTTCATTTATTTCTATACAGGTTGTAGGGTCCAGCCCTGCGGTTGGTTCATCGTACAGCATTATTTCCGGCTTAAGAATAAGCGTGCGTGCAATGCCTATCCGTTTTCGCTGGCCACCCGAAAGTTCGGAGGGCATTTGGTTTAGCGTTTGCGATAATCCTACCGCATCCAATACCTGCGCTACTTCACGATCCGTTTCTCCCCGGGTAAGTTTCTTAGAGTTTTGTACCAGCGGAAATTCCAGGTTTTCCTTTACCGTCATACTATCATACAAGGCACTGTTCTGAAAAGAAAAACCCAGTCTCAACCGGAGTGCTCTTAGTTGCTTATCATTAAGCCGGTCTACTTCCTCACCCAATACTAACACAGTCCCACTGTCAGGTTTCAACAGGCCCGCTATTATTTTTATCAATACCGATTTGCCGGTACCCGATCTACCCAACACCACAACATTTTCTTCCCGGTGCACTTCCAGGTCTATACCATGCAGTACTTTATTTTCACCGAATGATTTATACAGGCCCTTTATTTCAATAACTTTTTCGCCTGTGCCGGTTGATATAGCTTGATGTCTTTTCATTGGTTTATCCGCCGCCTCTCAGGTAGTTTGCAATTTGAACAATAGTTATCTCTTCAATAAAAATTAAAAACATAGATACCACCACAGAAGAATTGGCTGCTATGCCTACACCCATCGTTCCCTGTTTGGCATTAAAACCTTTGTACGAACTAACAATGCCGATAGTAAAACCAAACACAATGGCTTTTACCAGGGAAGTAAAATAATCGAGAAAGGTAATGGTGGAAAATGCACTTTCAAAAAATGCAATGAAACTGGTCTGCTCGTGGGCATGAATATCCAGGTATGATCCCATCATAGCCACAAACGCCGTGTAAAACATTAGTAAGGGTATCATGAAAGTAGTAGCTAATACACGGGTAACCACCAGGTATTTGTATGGATTAATGGCAGATACTTCCATAGCATCTATCTGCTCCGTTACTTTCATGGAGCCCAGTTCGGCGCCGATATTAGAACCAATTTTACCGGCACTTATTAAGGCAGTTACTAATGGTGCCAGGGCACGCATAATAGCAATGGAAACCAGGGAAGGTAGCCAGGATGTGGCCCCAAAATCTGCCAGTGACGGCCTGCTTTGTTTGGTAAATACCAGGCCGGTAATAAATCCTGTTAATGAGATCAAGGGCAGCGACCGGTAACCGATATAATAACACTGCCGTACTACTTCTTTTAACTGGTATGGGGGTACGAATACTTCTTTAAAAAACCGGCCGGTAAATGAAAAGGCATTATAAATGTCTATAAAAAAGCCATCTAATTTTTTTGATAAAGTATATTTCCTGGTTTGCAGCTTGCCTTCCTTCATGTGACCGTAGTAATTTTTAGTATACCCTGCAAACTTGACACCAGAAGTATTTGTGGAAAAAATTGACCAAGAAGCCTTGATATATAAGGCCGGGGAACCCTTTTTTTGCAATGTTAGTATAAAGCGTCAGCAAGGACAATTGCGACAGCAATTTTTTTTATTTAGAGCGTCATAATCGTTCAAAATATAAAGCGCTTTTTAATACTTAACTACAAGTAATAAGTGATAGAGCCGCATAAAAAGGTTTTATTATTCAACTAATCTCTAAGCATACGAATTACTTGCACAAATTAATTTGTATATCATTTTCCACACTCCCTAAATCTATTGCTAAAAATTCTGCAGGTTTGTTTACCGTTTTTAGAAACAGCCGGATGATTTATAAAACAAATAGGGGTATTTTTTAAATTAATTTTTTCATCATGCCGTGGAACAATATTTGAAACAGTTACAAAAAATTCTTGACTATGGACAGTATTAATAAAAATCAACCGGAAGAAAACTACAAGGACCTTACAGGAGCAGAAGGCACAAAAAAAATGAAAGAGCTTATTGAAAAAGCCGCTACCTGTTTTTTTTGTACTAACATTACCAGCGGGCAAGCTTTAACTACCAGGCCTATGTCTGTACAAAAAACAGATGACGAAGGAATACTTTGGTTCTTAAGTGCCGCCGACAGTCATAAAAATGAAGAGATTGGCGGCGACCCTATGGTGCAATTACTTTTCCAGGGGTCTCCACATTCAGATTTTTTAAGCCTTTCCGGTGAGGCATCTATAAGCCAGGATAAAGCTATGATAAAAGAATTATGGAACCCGATGCTGAAAACCTGGTTTACCGAAGGTGAGGATGATCCAAGGATAACTGTTATAAAGGTGGTACCCGAAAAGGGTTATTACTGGGATACTAAACACGCCATGGCTGTGGCTTTTGTGAAAAGACTGGTTGGTGCAGCTATAGGAAAAACGCTGGATGATTCTGTTGAGGGAACAATTACTGTATAGCTTTTAAAACTATTCACTGATAAAGCAGTACCGTTGTTATAGTACGTAACAGCGGTACTGCTTTTTTTAAATCTATTAAAAATTATTCTTTTGTGTCAGGCACAGTGAACGGTTTATTAAAGAATTTGTTGAATATTTTTAAAAACGTTTCCTTTTCTCCATGCCCCACCGTATAATAACTGTTACCAGTAATTAATTACCATATTTACCTGTGCAATAATTTATATTTACCGACTATAATTCGGGACATTATGAAATATATTTATGCCTTTGCTTTAATATTTATTACAGGGTGCAGTACTACAGTTCCTGTAACATCCGGTAATCCTGTTATTAAAGGTTGGTATGCCGACCCCGAAGCTGCAATATTTAAAAAGCGGTACTGGATATATCCTACATATTCTGATAAATATACCAGGCAGGTTTTCTTTGATGCCTTTTCTTCTGTTGACCTGGTGCATTGGAAAACTTACCCGCATATTTTAGATACTGCAGCTATACACTGGGCCAGGCGTGCTATGTGGGCACCTGCAATTGTAGAAAAAGATAAAAAATATTATTTCTTTTTTGCTGCCAACGATATACAAAGCAACAATGAATATGGTGGTATCGGCATTGCCGTGGCCGATAAACCACAAGGGCCTTTTAAAGATTATTTGGGGAAACCCCTGGTTGATAAATTTTATAATGGGGCCCAGCCCATTGACCAGTTTGTATTTAAAGATACAGATGGGGAGTATTATATTATTTATGGCGGCTGGCAGCACTGCAATATTGCCCGGTTGAAAAATGATTTCACCGGCATCATTCCTTTTGCGGATGGTACAATGTTTAAAGAGATAACTCCGCCAGGTTATGTAGAAGGCCCATTTATGTTTATGCGTAACAATAAATATTATTTTATGTGGAGTGAAGGCGGCTGGACAGGGCCGGATTATTCTGTTGCTTATGCTGTGGCTGATAGTCCTTTTGGGCCATTTGAAAGAGTAGGTAAAATATTGCAGCAGGATAGTACTGTTGCCACGGGTGCCGGCCATCATTCCATTATGCATAATGCCGGGAAAGATCTTTGGTACATTGTATATCACCGAAGGCCGCTTGGCGAAACAGCAGCTAATAACCGGGCTACCTGCATTGAACAATTATTTTTTGATGCCAAAGGATTTATACTGCCTGTTAAATTAAGTTTTACAGGGGTGACAAAGCAAAAACTGAAATAGGTTTTTATTTTCTTAGATAATTTGAAATAATGATATTAGAATTTATTTTTTTGATCTAAAAAGACTGTCTACTAACTGCTGGTCAAAATGCTCGTCAAGGCTGCCGGTGTTTTATTCGGCGTATACAAATTATACAGCCTGTAATTTGATAATTATGATCAGTAAATAAGCTGATCCATTACAGCCTTTTACTAAATGCTGATCCATCTGCAGGTAAAAATCTCTTTATTAAAAGCAGGCCCGCAATAAAACCGCCGATATGTGCTGCATAAGCAATGCCGCTTGCTTCGCTGCCACCCAGGTAGCCGGTGCCATTGGCCACCTGCAATAATATCCAGGAACCCAAAACAATAAATGCAGGTACTCTTATTAAAAAAAGGATGAAAAATACCCTGACACTTTTTGTAGGAAAGAGTAATAAATAGCCCCCCAGTACTCCTGATATTGCGCCCGAAGCGCCAAGGCTGGGGATCAAATGATTTTCTCCAAAAAGATAATCGGAAAATACATGGGTAAGCGTAGCAATTATGCCACATAACAGGTAAAATAAAAAGTAGCGGAGGTGGCCAAGCTTATCTTCCAGGTTGTCGCCAAATACCCAGAGGTAAAGCATATTGCCGGCCAGGTGAGCAATGCCTCCATGCATAAACATTGAGGTAATAATGGTTAACCATACGGGTATTGCTGTTACTCCCAGGCCGGGTATCATCACTTCGTTTCCGCTGATAGGGTCATGCACATAAGTTGCAGCGGTCACTATATCATGGCCGCTCAGGATCTCTGCAGGCACGGTGGCATAACTGTAAGTGAAATCAATATTGCTTCCAAATTTCTGGTAAATTATAAATACCAGGATGTTGATTGCAATTAGGATATAATTTACATAAGGTGTTATTTTCCGATCAGAATCGTCATCGCTGATAGGGATCATCTAGGTAAATTTTTGTTACAAAATAGCATCATAATAAAAGTGAAATTTGTATAGCAGTATTTACACCAGAATGATAGGTTGAATAAAATAGATTTTCTCCCCACAGCGTTTAATAAATTTCGCAACAAGTAATCGGTTCTATCTCTTGTCCATACTCATATCATACCACACATACCCTTTTAACTGGTAAGAAGATAAAACGGTTTGTGCGGTGAGAGATATTTTTATTTCCGGCAGCAGGTCTTCTTTTTTTACATCAAAAAATGCCATTGCCTGCCCGCAGGCAATAAATTTTGCGCCAATATTTTCCAGGTCCTTAATCAATTTCAGGTTGGGATTATCCAGCTTATAACGTTTTTTATAATATTCGTTATTGCAAATTGCAACTAAGGCACCAGCATGAATAACCAGCACAGGCATTATTTTATTTACCGGTATACCCGAGGCGGCATGCAGGTTAATGATCCTGGCAACTTCTACCAGGCCGTAATTTAATTCGGCAGCAACAGAATCAGGGTTTTTAGAAGTAAGCTCAAACAATAATTTATAATCTATTTTAGGATCAGGAATTTCTGTGGGGTCTTTAACCGGTACCACACCTGAATAATCGCCTGCTTTAATTACCGGATAAAGAGCTTCGGCACTTATTTTTTTCCATTTCGCCATTTCTAAAAATTGCTTTTCTACTTTCAGGGAGTCGGCATGAATCATGGCCCGGAGAGTGCTGTCTTTTTGAAGTTTAAGACTGTCGCTGCTGGTTAGCTGCGAAAAAGCCGGCAGATAAATGATGGCTGCAAAAAGCATGATTATCAGTTGTTTCATTTCATTAATTTAAAAGGAAGATACATATTGTTCATAATAATTGATATTTTTTAGAACTATATTTCAATCCACTTTGTTGATACTTACTTACGTAAAAGCTGCAGCAATACTGAAAAATATACACTCCTAAAACAAAGTGTTTCAAAAGAGTGTATTAAAAAATGAATTAAATTTAAGGAATGAAACGGAACTGTGCATATTGTTTGCTGTGTATAATCATTGTTGCATTGTTTTATTCCTGTACCAAAGAATATAGTTATGAAGGCCGCCCTGCTTCATCAGGATATTTAATAAAAGATGGTAATAATAATTGCAGCTTTGCAGTAGCTGCTGGTAATTTCAGGGTGTTAAAAAATCTTACAGATAGTAATTTTTTAACCGTGCAGGTTTATGTTTCACGCCCCGGACAGTACAATATACATTCAACTGTTAGCAATGGTTATTCATTCAACGCTTCAGGTTCATTCAGCGATACAGGAATGGTGCTGCTCCATTTGCCGGGTATTGGTAAGCCATTAACTGCAGGTAAAAACTCTTTTAATATTTATTATGATTCTTCTGTTTGCCAGGTAGTAATTACAGTACAGGATACACTTACTAATGTTGTGCTGGCTACAAACCCCGATCATTTTCCCCTGGCCGATAATAATCACTGGAGTTACGATGATCTTTCCAATCCCGGGGATTCCGTTATAAGAAAACTTACAGGGCTCGCCAGCCAAAATAATATCCCACACCAAAGTATGGATGAATACATCAGTTTTTATCCTGCAAGCAATAATCAGTATTACCGCAAAACAAATGCTGATTATTTCAGGTATGCTTCCGTCAGCACCTTTACAAGTGCGCTTAATTATTCTCCTTCCATTTATGATGATCTCAATTTTCTAAAAGAAGATCTTACCACAGGTGATAGCTGGTATTCGGTCACTTATTCAGGAAGAACCAGTTTGACGACGCAGGTTCTTTTATTACGGTATTATTTTCGTTGCCTTGATGCAGATGCTACTGTGCAGGTGAATGGAAAGACTTTTGTACATGTATATAAGATACAAATGATTCCCCAGGTGGCTACACCGGGATTTACTCCTTTGCCCACCGGCGAGATTCATACCACCTATTATGCAAAAGGGGTAGGAATTGTTTATGCTGAATTTTATAATGATGTACTTAATCACCCGAGGTTACAGATCAGGAACTGGATAGTAAATTAATATTTCTACCTGCATCGTGTAATATTAAATTATAGCGCTGGGTTTCACGTCAGTTTCTGAATTAATTTCCAGGTCTACTTTAATAAAAAACGTTCAAAAAAATTGGCGGAATATTTGATAATATTATTATGTTAAAAGCGGTGACAGTTAGATTTTAAACCAAACCCTTTTAGCTTTTTATATTTTTGCTGATAGTATAATTTTTAATTTTTTCAAACAAAATACCATGAAAAAAGTATTGCTTTTAGGAGTCGTTATTGTATTACTTTCTTCTCCCCGTTTACAGGAGAAATTACGGAGCATATTTTTGCAAAAATCGTAGAAGCAGTATCTCGTACGCACCCTGATTCATTTATGAAATGATTGGCATTGTTATGTACTACGTAGAAAGGATAATTTCAGCTTAAAGAGTGTAGCTGTGCAGAAGTAGGCCCGGCACTCATAAAACTTTAAACGCTGAAAAGAACTCCTGCATTTTATCCTATTTTTATGCTGTTAAATTCCCTGATCAAACTAACGGCAATGCACCAGTTCATCTCTTCCGTCTTATCGTTTTTTTTATCTCCCGTATACTGGATAATATTATTGATCATTGCAGGTTTTTTATTCCGGCGGCCAGCTTTAAAAAAATATTGCAGGATACTTGCCCTCTTTATTTTTTTGCTGTTTAGTAATAGATGGGTATTAAATTGGTATGCCAATAAATTTCAACCGGCACCTTTGGTGCTCAGCGCCGGCAGTGTATATAGTTGCGGTATTGTACCCGGTGGATTTGCC
Organism: Ferruginibacter sp.; assembly: GCA_040003485.1. Taxonomy (GTDB): domain Bacteria; phylum Bacteroidota; class Bacteroidia; order Chitinophagales; family Chitinophagaceae; genus Ferruginibacter. The sequence goes on from JBDUCK010000003.1 coordinate 15,509, forward strand.
AGCCCGGATGTAGATGGCAACGGTGTATTTAACCCCAGCGCAGACCGGTTTATCCAGGCGCTGAAATTATTTAAGCAGGGGCATATCACTCATATCCTGGTAACCGGCGGAAACGGAAAAAAAGAAATGAAGGCTTTTAATGAAGCAGCCTGGGTAAAAAACGAATTGATCATTATGGGTGTACCCGATTCGGTTATTTTCATTGAGGACAAATCCCGGAATACTGCTGAAAATGCCGTCAATACAAAAAAGATCCTGGATACTATTCATTTGCAGCCACCTTATTTGCTTATCAGTTCGGCCTTACATTTACCAAGGGCAAGCCTGCTCTTTAAAAAAGCAGGTGTACCGGTGATACCGTTTCCATGTAATTATATTGCAGGAAGAGGCATATCAACCATCGCTGATATTATACCAGGTATTGATGCGCTGTTTACCTGGGAATTATTCTTAAAAGAAACTATAGGTTACTGGTGGTACAGGCAGAGATAACCGCTGTCATCATTGTTTCTTTACCCACTCATCCATTGATCTTTCAATGATCTCTAAAGGCATACAACCATCTTTTAAAAATTCATCATGAAAAGCAGCAAGGTTAAATTTAGTACCCAGTGCCTGACTGTATTTTTCTCTTAGCTCTCTAATTTTTAAAGCCCCTGTTTTATAACTCAATGCCTGTGCAGGATACACCATATAACGTTCAATCTCCGCTATGGCGCCATCGTCACTAATGGCTTCATTTGCCATCATGTATTTAATGGCTTTCTCCCTGGTCATTTTACCGGTATGCATGGCCACATCTACTACAAGTCTTATGGCACGGTGTATCTCGTCGCCCAATGCACTCATGTGCTGGTAAGGATCGGTATACAAGCCCAGTTCTGTACCCAAGCTTTCGCAATACAGTGCATAGCCTTCGCCATAAGCCCCATACCAGATAAAGCGGCGGAACGAAGGCAGTGATGTATTTTCCGATTGAATACTCATTTGATAGTGATGCCCGGGGATGGCTTCGTGCAGGAACAAACTTTCCATACCGCTGGTGGTATTAAATTTTGTTGCATCCACAATTGGTACATAAAAAATGCCGGGCCTGCTGCCATCCGGCAAGCCGGGATAATATTCTGCGCTGGCACTTTCCGCCCTGAAAGCTTCTGTCTTCCGTATCTCGAATTTTGTTTTGGGCGTAAGGGTAAATATTTTTTTAAGGTTGGGATCAATGGTGGCCTGTATCTTCCTGAAAGCATTCAACACTTCATCTGCAGATTTATAGGGCATGAACTGCTTATCCGTTTTCATAAAACTGAAAAAAGAATCAAGGTTTCCTTTAAAACCGACCTGGGTTTTTATCTGCTCCATTACATCCCTGATGCGCTTTACTTCCGAGAGGCCGGTCTGGTAAATTTCATCCGGTATTTTATTTGTGGTGGTCCAGAATTTTACCAGGTATGTATATAATTTATCGCCGCCGGGCAAAGCATTAATGCCTGTACTGGTTCTGGCTTTAAGTAAATATTCGGTTTGTAAAAAATTGCCCAGCTTTTTATAAGAAGGGATAATTGACGTATTGATAAGGATAATATAAGCTGCTGTTATTCTTTTTTTATCAGAATCACTGAATGCCGCAGGCATCAATTGCACCGGGCCATAAAATAAACTCTTTGTTGCATCATTGGTAACCATGGCCTGCATTTGTGGTATCATTTTTACAACAATGGCGTGGGGCAAAACATAATTCATTGCTATGCCTTTTTTAAAATACACAATGGCACTATCTGCCCAGGCCGAAAAAGCCCCGGCTCTTTGCAACCAGTTATCATAATCTGCTACAGTTTTAAAAGGCTGATTGCCCGAGCCTGAACCCATTTGCCCCAAGCTGATAGGCACGCCATTAAACTGGTCAAAAGGCATATAGACATTATCGCTTAGTGCCGTACTTCCTAAAAAATTAACGGCCAGGCCGGCAAGTCCCATATCCATTTCATATTTAAAAATGCCGTAGCTTTTTTTATCATTATCATTAAGCGTGGCTGTATCAAATTTGTTGATGGCATTGCTGTAACGGGTAAAAAAATCGTTTAGCCTTGCCCGATAGCTATCCGTAAAATCAGCCGGCAACAGGTTATTGTACCGGGCATCCCCATTTACAGTTGCTTCCAGTGGTAATAACTGCATCCGTTCATTGTAGTATTGCTCCAGCATTGCAGCCAGGGCTGTATCGGCGGCTTTCGGTTGTTCTTTTGTAATTGAGGAATTTGTTGTATTTGAATTACAACTGCTGATAATGCAGATCGCTACCAGCAGGTAAATTAATTTTTTCATGATCCTGGTTTAAGCAATAAATATAATTAATAAAAGAAGGGAACCTTGGTTGCTGCTTATTAATTTGATGAGTGGTGCATGATCCATGGAGTAGTTGGCGGCAGGAGTCCATTTAATGCGTATTTATAAACCGGTTGTTGAATTATTATGGAAATATTCCTATCCTTTGAGTTCAAGTAAGTATTTATTACTTAGGGTAAATACTATGCGGCAGCGTACAACTATGCGATCTTTTAAATTAAACTTTTTACAAGCAGAATGGCAGAATATTTGCCGATAATTTCTAACAAAGTGTTTCGGTAAAAACTGCTGATCTATGAAAAACCTATCCTCGCTTTCAAACATTCGTGTTGCGCTTTTATTTTGTTGTTCCTTTTTAATTTTTCATTGTATTGCTCAGCCTGCAACCTGGCAATCCCGTGGCGTAGGCGGCGGTGGCAGTATGTTTTATCCCACCATTAATCCCGCAAATGATAATGAGTTTTATGTAACCTGTGATATGAGCCAGCTCTTTCACAGCACCGACTATGGAGCATCTTATACCCAGGTGCCTTTTACCCAATTGCAAACCGGCAATATTTCCACATATGAGTTTACCAATAATAGTAATGTATCTTATTGCATTGCCAATGATGGCAATATCAATTATGCCGTGCGTACTATGGATGGTGGCAACACCTGGAATGCAGTCCCAGGCAATCCCCTCGCCGGGGAAGACGTGTATGCATTTAAAGCAGATTATACCAACCCCGGCCGGGTAATTATTGGTTACTATGATGCATTATATATTTCTAACAACTTTGGCGTTAATTTTTCATTGATAAAAAATGCCGCAAATGCAGGCGCAGGTATTACTGTAGCAGGTGTTTTTTTTGATGGCAATAATATTTACATCGGTACTAATGAAGGCATTTTATATTCTTCCAACGGCGGTGTTTCGTTTACCACCCTGGCCACTTCAGGCATGCCCGCTGCTGAAACTATCTTTTCTTTTACCGGCGCAAAAGCAGGTGGAGTTACCCGTTTCTTTTGCATCACTGCAAATGCAACTGATGTATATAACGGTATTTTTCCATGGGATTACTATGGGTTTGCCAAAGGCGTTTATGCATTAGATGCAGGCACCAATTTATGGACAGCAAAAATGACCGGGATAAATATCGCCAACGATTTTGTGATGTATGTAAGCATGGCTAAAAATAATATCAATACAGTTTATCTTGGCGGCAGTGATGCAACAACCAGCGGCAATTGTGTGATGAAGACAAGTAATGCCGGCACCAACTGGAGTAAAGTTTTTTTAACTGCCAACAATCAAAACATACGGACGGGCTGGTCGGGCCAGGGTGGCGATAGGGGCTGGGGTTATGGCGAAACCTGTTTTGGGATTACTGTGGCACCCAATAATGCCAACAAAGTATTATTCGGAGATTTTGGCTTTGTACATAAGACGAGTGATGGAGGCGCCACATGGCAACAGGCTTATGTAAATTCCGCTGACGAACATACAGCAGGTGCAGTAACTCCGCCCAAACAATATTACCACAGTACCGGCCTGGAAAATACTACTGTGTGGCAGGTGCATTGGCAGGATGCCAATAATATGTTTGGCTGTTTTTCTGACATTAACGGAATCAGAAGCACCAATGCGGGTGTGTCCTGGAGTTTTGATTATACAGGCCACAATGTAAACAGCATGTATCGTATTGCAAAACATAATTCCAACAATACCATGTTTGCGGCTACTTCTGGTATACATGATATGTACCAGAGTACCCGGCTGCAGGATGGGATTTTAGATGCAACTGATGCAGGCGGAAAAATTATTTACTCTGCCAATAATGGTGCTGCCTGGCAATTACTTCACCTGTTTAATCACCCTGTTTTTTGGGTGGCAACAGATCCCAACAATGCTAACCGCATGTATGCAAGCGTTATTCATTATGGTGCCGGCGCCGGGCAGGGAGGAATATGGATGACCAATGATTTGAATAACCTCGGGAGTTCGGTTTGGACAAAGCTTGCCAATCCTCCCCGTACAGAGGGGCACCCCGCAAGCATTGTAGTTTTGAATGATGGAAAAATGGTTTGTACATTTTCGGGCAGGCGAAATGGGGCCGGTGCATTTACAGCAAGCTCGGGCGTATTTCTATATGATCCGGTTGCCGGGACCTGGGCTGATGTTTCCCACGCTGATATGCAATACTGGACAAAAGATATTGTAATAGATCCCACCGACCCATCACAAAATACCTGGTATGTTTGTGTGTTCAGCGGCTGGGGCGGAGCACCTAATGGCCGGGGAGGTTTATTTAAAACAACTAACCGTGGCGCATCATGGGCAAAGCTTACAGGCACACAGTTTGACCGGGTTACCTCTATAACATTTAACCCTGCTTTATCGGGCCAGGCCTATCTCACTACAGAAACACAGGGGCTATGGATAAGTTATAATATGTTTGCTGCTACCCCGCTGTGGTCATTGGTAATTAATTATCCTTTCCGCCAACCGGAAAGAGTTTTCTTTAATCCTTATAATGTAAATGAAGTTTGGGTCACCAGTTTTGGTAATGGATTAAAAATGGGAATACTTACCGGGCCTTTACCTGTCAGGCTGATTTCATTTAGCGGCAACCGCCATAATACCAGCACACAATTGCAATGGATAACCGGCAACGAAGAAGCCGGAGACAAATTTGAAATTGAGAGAAGTTTAAATGGTGTGCAATATGAAAAAGTGGGCACAGTAACTGCCAGTGGCAGTACGCAATATAATTTTACAGATAATATCCAGGCCACTTTAACGTATTACCGGCTTAAAATTATTTCTGCAGCAGGAAATGTTTCGTACAGTTCGGTCATCTTACTTAAAGATACCGATCCAATGCAAAATGATATAACGTTGATTAGAAATCCTGTCTATGATAATACTATTTCAATTGAGGTAACAGCGCAGGCCGCAGATAAATTGCAACTGGTGCTAACAGATATGGCAGGTAAAAAAATAATGCAGCAGCAGGTTCCGGTTACACCGGGTATAAACCGGTTAAGTATTTCACTGCCTGTAAATCTGGCTAAAGGCATTTATATGATACATGCACATGGTATGTACATCAAAAAAAGCTTACAGCTGATGATATTGAAATAAAAAAATTTTACGTTTTGCTTGGTTTAAATTCTGTTGGCCGCTGGGAAACAGCTATGGCATGAGGTTACCGGGTAACGCCTTTTATTAAAATGCGGCGGAATTATTTAGCTATCAGATTGTAACATTAAAACCCATTCTGGTGCCAGGAACTCTTCTTCAAGTCCCCTTTTTTTGTGCACTGCCAGCCGGGTAAAGCTATCTCCAATACCGGGGTCATCGGTAAATGTTGCACTTCCAATACATTCATTACCTACAAAACATAAATACTTTTCACCGTAAATCAGTTCTTGCATGGAGGAGGTTTAATGGTATTTTACTAATTGGTATAATCTGATTATCCCGGTTTTTAACCGGCAGTGTTTCGGTCAATGGCACTGTTATGTAATTTGATAACGTTGATTTAATATAAATTATTTTACACTGGGGTTATTGCCGGGGCTACGATACATCCTGTTCTTGCTGGTTTCCGGGTCATAGCTGCAGGAAATTCTACAGACGACCTTAGCGTACGCTGAGAAAAATTTATCTTTACCCGGATGAAAAAACAGATACTGGCAAAGCGAAAAGAATTATTCCTGTTAAGCAGCAGTATTCTTCCTTCACTTATTTTGTTGCGTAAAAATGATCCGCTGCGCCTGGGAGGAGCCACAGCTTTTTTTACCACGTTTGCGTTACCACCTATTGTTTTTATACTTGCACAGCTGTTCGGTTTATTTATTGGGTCCAAAAAAGTGGGGCAGGGGCTTATTCAGAATATCTCCAACAACCTGGGCAGTGAAGGGGCACAACAGATAAGGCAGGTGATCAAAAGTATCCGCGGCTTTAATAATAGCTGGACCATGATCGTATTAGGATTTCTCTTTCTTGTATTTGTGGCAACAACTTTATTTATCGTTATTAAAAATTCACTTAACCAGGTATGGCAGATAACAGTAAAAGAACACCCGGGCTTTATGTTCAACCTCGGTAGCAGGTTAAAATCCTTTGCTGTTATTTTACTGGTGGGTATTTTATTTTTTGCCAACCTTTTTTTAAAAAGTATTGAAGTAATAGCAGGGAATTATTTTGAAGATATTTTCCGGGGAGGCAGCATTTATTTTAATATCATCTTCAGTGAAATAACCAGTGTGATCATCGTAGCTGTTTGGTTTATAATATTATTTCGTTTTTTGGCAGATGGCAGGCCTGTATGGAAAGCAGCAATCATTGGCGGCTTGCTCACTGGTTTATTATTTACTGCCGGAAGGTTTTTATTGCGTACCCTGCTGATAAATGGCAATGTGGGCCAGTTGTATGGGGCTTCCGGCTCCTTGGTACTGGTACTTCTGTTCGTTTTTTACACTTCTTTTATTATGTATTATGGCGCCTGCTTTATTGCTGTTTATTCTGAAAAGAAACAATGGCTGCTACAAACTGATGATAAAGCGTACATGAACAAAAACAACCGCTATAACTAAAATTATTTTTTTACTATTCTCACTGCTGATTTTTTTGCAGCCGTAGTTTTGCTTATTGTTTTTGCTACTGGAGGAGCCACTTTTGGCACCGGTTTTTTTATTGCTTTCTTAGTTGTTTTTTTCACCCCGTTTTTTTTAACAACAGTAGATTTCGGTGTTGCAGCTGCCGCAGGTTTTTCGCTTTTTTGAATAGCTTTTTTTGCAGGCTTCTTTACAGATTTTGCAGGCTCCGTTTTTTTGCCTTCGGTAATATTATGTATGCCTGCTTTTACCGAACTCACAGCACCAGCCGCCATCTGCATGAAATGATCTTTGCCTACAGCTATTTCACCGGCAATCTCCCCTATCTTTTCAGCCACTTTGATCATAAAAGTTTTTTCCTTAGCAGGTTTTTTTGCAGCGCTTTTTTTCTTTGTCATTTTATTAAAATTGGTGAAAGTAAATATAGCAAACGAAATACAAAATAGTTAATTAATCAGGAAGCCCCGATGGTTCGCAGGAATAAGATAGCAGAAACTACCAATGTACAATCTACTTCCCAAACTAATTAAACATGGTTTTAAAAACTGGTACCCTACCTTTCCGGAATTAACTTAGCGCCGTAGCGTACCAGTTATTTACCCTCTCTTTTTATAATTTTGTAAGCTTCTTCATATTTTCTTTATCGCCTGCTATAATGCTGATGGCATAGCCACCACCAGGGGCGCAAAATTGCGATAGTTTGGATTTGCTTGTAACAACCACTTTACGGATCGTGTATGCCTGTGGGTTAGTTTTATAATGGGCATCTTTTGCATCGGCATAAATGGTAGCCACATACATTTTGCCTGGCTCTAAAAAGCTGAAGGGAATTTGAGAGACACGCCCTGCTTCTCCATTTACACTGCCCACAAACCACTTACCGGTAACCTTAGCTTTGCGGGCCACAGAAATATATTGACCAGGTTCTGCTTCCAGGTATTTGCTATCGTCCCAATCTACTGCCACATCTTCTATAAACTTAAAAGCATCCAGGAAGCGGTTATAATTTTCCGGCAGATCGGCGGCCATTTGCAATGGACTGTACATGGTTACATACAGCGCCAGTTGATTAGCCAGCGTACTGTTTACATGCGAATGATTATTGGCGTTCAGCTTACTCACATCCATTTCAAAAATACCTGGGGTATAATCCATCGGGCCACCCATCAACCTGGTAAATGGTAGTATGGTAACATGGTTTGCATGTGAGCCCCCGAAAGCTTGGTACTCTGTGCCACGGGCCGATTCGTTACCGATCATATTTGGCCAGGTACGGGCAATGCCCGTTGGGCGAACGGCTTCATGTGCATTTACCATGATATGGTAGCCTGCTGCTTTTTCAATTACATACTGGTAATGGTTTATCATGGGCTGGCTGTAATGATTTTCGCCGGCCGGCACAATATGCCCCACATAGCCTGTCTTTACTGCATCATAACCGTTTGCATTCATAAATTTAAAAGCAGTATCCAGGTGGCGTTCATAGTTTCTACTGGCACCGGAAGTTTCATGATGCATGATCATTTTTATGCCTTTTGATTTTGCATAGTCCCGTATTTCTGCCACATTAAAATCGGGGTAAGGCGTTACAAAGTCAAATACTTTTTCTTTGTTGTTGCCAAACCAGTCTTCCCAGCCAATGTTCCAGCCTTCTACCAGTACGGCATCAAAACCATGCAGGGCCGCAAAGTCTATAGTGGCTTTTACATGGGCAGTGTTGGCACCATGCGTACCATTAGGTTTTGCTTTTGTATAATCTGTAATGCCTAACTGCACAGAGGGAAAATCATTGGTATAACTCCAGGAAGATTTGCCCGTGATCATCTCCCACCACACACCCATATACTTTGCGGGCTTTATCCATTCTGTCTCGTTTATTTTACTGGGCTCATTAAGGTTATAGGTCATTTTAGAAGCCAGGATATCCCGGGCATCATCGCTTACCATTATAGTGCGCCATGGAGAAACAGAAGGTGCCTGGATATAACCCTTATCGCCAACCGCATCTGGTGTAAGCCAGGAAGTGAAGACCATATTTTTCTCATCATAATTTAAATGCATGCAGGCATAATTAATTAAAGCCGCTTCGTGCAGGTTGATGTAAAGCCCATCGTTTGTCTTCATCATTAGCGACGTTTGCACGGCCGTAATAGAGAAGGGGCTTTGTGCAATATTGGTGGTAACGGCTTTTGTCAACAGGTTTTTTATGTCGGAAAGTTTAGATGTGGTGTAGTCATACTCCTGTGTATCATAATCGCCGGGTATCCAGAAAGCGGTATGATCGCCAGCCATGGCAAATTGCGTGCGCTCTTCTTTAATAATAAAATACACCAGGTTCTTTTGTTTCGGAAATTCATAACGCAAGCCCAGGCCTTCATCAAACAACCGGAAGCGGATGACCAGCTGACGATTGGTCTCTGCCTGGTTAAGGGTTACGGCTAATTCATTATAATGATTGCGGATAGCATTTACTTCGCCCCACACGGGCTTCCAGGTTTCGTCAAAGGCAGTTGTTTTGGTATCGGCGATAGTAAACCCGTTCAGTAAAGATTTTTTGTCATTTTTTAATTCCAGCCCCAGCAGGCTTGGTTTAATAACGGCTTGATTTTTATATTTAAGCGTATAGGATGGGGAGCCATCTGCCTGGAGGGAAAAAACCATTACTACTTTTCCGTTGGGTGACGAGAGTTCCTGTCCATTTGTTATGGCAAACAATCCGAACAGGAGGCAAATGATAAAGGTAACTTTCATGATGATTTTAAATTATGCTGATTCAAAATAATTTTGTTGTGCTAAAATTAAGCATGTTGTGATAAACTTTTTACAGTAAATATTTTTTTAAAACGTGGCAGCGAGCCCCCCGGTTAACGGAAAGGGAGCGGCAAGGTCAATACCAGCAAAGATTAAAAATCTATCCCTTCTTTAAATGCCATTGTTGCCGGCTGCATACATCTTCGTCAAAGCTTCTATGTTATCTTTCAGTTCTCCGGAAGCCTGGTCAAACAGGATATCCTTGGTTTTTTTGGAGGCTTTATTATCTGATGATTTTTTAATGATGGTGCGTATAGGATCCAGCGCTTCAAAAAAATGAGGGGTATTCTTTTCATAATAATCACTCTCCGCTTCAATGGATTGCAGCAGATCTTCGTATTCATCCAGGATACTGTAAATCTCTTTTACATTATCGGGTGTATGCCGCCTTGGGATTCGTACAAATAATTCGTTGAGCCTGGTTGTAATTAAATTCATTTAAGTTTTAATAGTGAGAAGTGCCAAATGTAATGGAAACTGTTTAAAGGCCAAAGAACTCAATGCTGCTTGAGCTATAAAAAGAAATAAATATTATGTTATATCCGGAGAATTCGAAGACTTCAGCTTATTAAAAATTTAATATTTTTTTTTCTGCAACCCTTTATTTTTTTTTATCAAGAAAAAGAAAATAAAGAATAAATATTTTTACATGCGGGCTGGCAAACCGGAAGACCCAAATCAACAGAGAAGAAAAGACCAGTTTTGCAAAGCCTAACCCTTTACCAACGGTGCCACTTCCTTACCCAGCAGTTCTATAGACTGCAATAATTTTTCATGAGTCAACAGTGCGGTATCCATCTGAAAAGTAATTCTTGAAATGCCGCCGAGGGCTTCACTATGGCGCTGTATTTTTTCGGCTACTTCTTTTGGGCCACCTACCAGCAGTGCTCCCAGCGGCCCATTCTGAGCATCAAAGTGCGCCCGTGTTGTTGGTGGCCAGCCACGTTCTCTCCCGATCTTTGTAAATGTTTCAGCATAGCCGGGGTAAAAATCAGCTATAGCTTCTTCCGTGGTATTGCCTATATAGCCCAGGGAATGTAATCCTACTTTCAATTGTTCCGGGGTATAACCGGCTTTTTTCCCTGCGGCCCGGTACAGGTCTACCAGCGGCCGAAACCGATGCGTTTCCCCACCTATAACGGCTACCATTAGGGGCAGCCCCAGCGTACCGGCACGGACAAACGATTCGGGCGTACCACCAACACCCACCCAGATGGGGAATGGATTTTGAAATGGCCTTGGATAGATCGGCTGGTTCTTCAGCGCAGGCCGGAACCTGCCTGACCACGTAACCGTTTCATTATCCCGGATATTAAGGAGGAGGTTTAATTTTTCAGTAAACAGTTCATCATAATCCTGCAGGTTTAGGCCAAACAATGGAAAGGCTTCTGTAAAAGAGCCCCTGCCTACCACCATTTCTGCCCGCCCGCCAGAGATCAGGTCAAGCGTAGCAAAATTCTGAAACACCCTTACCGGGTCCACTGCACTAAGCACCGTAACGGCACTGGTTAAACGAATGCGTTTGGTACGGGCTGCTGCTGCTGCCAGGATAAGGGTAGGTGCAGCATCCAAGTATTCTTTACGATGATGCTCGCCGATGCCAAAAACATCCAGCCCAACCTTATCTGCATGCTCCATTCTTTCCAGCAATTGGCCAATAGCAAGCTTATTGCTACCGGCAATTGTCTTACCATCTGTAAGCATGGCTGCTGCAAAACTATCTATACCTATTTCCATGATTATCAGAATTTATTTTTTAGAATCTGCAGGCAGAAGATATTTTTCTTTATACTTTTCCACTCTTTACTTCATGCAATTTTTTAAGGTCTGCAATTATTTCTTTGTAAAGGCCTACCCGGTCTTTCTTGTAGGCTTTAGTATTTCCTGTACAGGCGGATGCTTCCGGGTTAAATTTTGACATCCACTGCATGAGCTCTATTACCACCGGCACTAAATGAATACCTTTTTCTGTAAGAAAATATAAAATGCGCCTGCTGTCTGCGGGGTCTGCCTTTTTACGGATAAGATTATTTGCCTCCAGCGTAACCAGGCGGGATGCAAGGATATTTGTTGCAATTCTTTCTTCGGATGCCTGGAGTTCACCGTAAGTACGCTTATCACTGAACATCAGGTCCCGCAGAATAAGCAGCGACCACTTATCACCAACAGCATCCAGCGCCATACTCACTGCACACTCCGACCGCCTGATGCTATCAATAATATTTTTTTTCATAATAATACTTGCATATTGAAAGTAATCAGTATGTTTGCACTTGCAAAATGCAAGTAAAGTTAATCACTTTTTACCGGCTTTACAATATAGCTGAAAAATTTATTCATAATTCTAAAATGAATCACACATAAAAATAAAATAAATGAGGACAAATCACAGCATGCTTTTCAGCCCATACACCCTTGGTAACCTGCACCTGGCCAACCGTATAGTAATGGCGCCAATGACACGTAGCCGGGCCCTTGGCAATGTTCCCAACAAATTAATGGAAGATTATTACAGCCAGCGGGCAACAGCAGGTTTAATAATTACTGAGGGTACTTCTCCATCGGCTAACGGCCTTGGGTATCCACGTATCCCCGGAGTATACAGCCCGGCGCAAATAACTAAATGGAAAAAAGTTACAGACGCAGTGCATGAGAATGGGGGGAAAATATTTGTACAGCTGATGCATACCGGCCGCATCACCCATCCACTTAACCTGCCGGCCGGTGCAAAGGTAGTAGCACCGTCTGCCATAGCCGCTGCAGCTACGGAGATGTACACCGATGCAGAGGGTATGAAGCCTTTACCCGTACCGCAGGCATTAACTAACGAAACAATCGCCGACACAATTGCAGAATTTGTACACAGCGCAAAAGCAGCTATAGAAGCAGGTTTTGACGGTGTAGAGTTGCATGGCGCCAATGGTTACTTACTTGATCAATTTTTAAATCCGGCTTCTAATATCAGGGAAGATAGCTATGGTGGCAGTATAGAAAATCGCAACCGTTTTATGATTGAGGTAGCTACGGCTGTTGCCAATGCAATCGGGAAAGAAAAGGTTGGTATACGCCTTTCTCCTTTTGGTGCTTTTAACGAAATGGTGTCCGACGATAAAACAGCGGATCAATTTACTGCCCTTGCAGCAGCATTAAAAAATACGGGGATTGTTTACATACACCTGGTAGATCATTCCTCTATGGGTGCGCCTGCGGTGCCGCAGTTTGTAAAAGACGGTATTCGTAAAGCTTTTGGAGGTACAATTATTTTATCTGGGGGCTATGATGCAGACCGTGCAGAAGCTGACCTTGAAGCGGGTAAAGGGGAACTGGTGGCATTTGGCAAGTCTTTTATTTCTAATCCGCACCTGGTGGAAAGATTGCAAACCGGTACAGCCCTTGCTGCACCTGACTTCAATACTTTTTATACGCCGGGGGAGAAAGGGTACACCGATTATGCAGTGGCAGAAAATATATTGGCATAGAACTCCTGCATACTTTTTTGTAGGCAATGACAACAATAAATTTATAAATTTTATAAAAACTCCGTGGGTAAGCCTGCGGGGTTTTTCTTTTACCGAATATTTTTTACATCGTTTGTTTTAATATCCCTTTAGGCAACGCATGAGCCCAAACAGAAGCGGAAATAAATATTTGTTTGTATTTATGATTTAAACTATGGCCCAAATTTTTTCTCTTTATGAGAATTTTTTCGAGCTTTTGTTTATTGTTTTTCTTGACAAAAAAGGAACAAAAAAATTGAGAACAAAAGATGTATAACTCTTTTGTTCAGCAGCTATTTTGGATAGTCGTGCATGGTAAACTATGCATTTATACAATGACCTGATAATATAATTTGCATTGTTTTCGTTTGCCGGTAAACACACTTAATAAAAAAGATAAAAATAATTGGTTTAAAAAAGGGTGTTTATACTGTTTGAGATGGGAATTTTTTTTTATACGTTTATGCTGCAATCATTATTTTAAATATCCTCCATGCCAAAAGCAAGTCCGAAAAAGTATACTATTGGTGCATTAGTATATGTTTTACTCTTTGCCTCAGCCGCCGAAAAAATAGGTGGCGGCGATAACGATACCAAGTGTGGTGGCGAGGAGCATTGGGAGCAAAAAGTACTGATAGACCCGGCCGCCGATTCCATTAATTTCAACATTAAAGCCGCCACTATAAAGCAATTGCTTGCAATAGATACAAAGCTGCCTGTAAACAAGTACAAAGAATCAAAACCCCGGATGGAAATAGAGAAACAGATTTACGAGATTAAACATTGTTTTGTCACTGACATTCTTCGGGAGAACGATAATGACCTGCACCTGGTAATAGAAGATGGGGCCGGCAACCACATGATTGCTGAAGTGCCGGATGCAAGCTGCCCGGCAGCACAGGCTTCGGACTGGAGTGGAAATTTTGAAGAGGTGCGGGCAGATATTTTAACCTATGCCAATAATTACCGGCATTATTTATTTACCATCACCGGGGTATTGTTTGTAGATAAATCGCATGGACAAACCGGCGTAGCCCCAAACAGTATAGAGCTGCACCCTATAATAGCTTTTACAAAAGAAAAAAAAATAAACCCCATTCCAAAATGAAAGATTTTAAACTTACCTATTTTGGCGTATTACTGATTATACTTGGCTGTATTGGATTCCTGGCGGCAGCCATCCTTAGTTTTACCGTGCTTTCCGGGCTGGACCAGGGTGCTCTTCCCGCCGCCTCTTTTTTAATGATCATGATCGGCGTGGCCTTAGCCTTCCCTTCAATGTTACAGGATTCTTCAACCGGTGGTGTATCTACCATGCGCATCATTGTGTTTTCGGTGGTGATGTTATTTTGCACCATTTATCTTAAAATAGGCTGGAGTATTACCAAATTGGAAACACTTACTATTGACCAGCGGTGGATATATATTCTGGGGCTGGCTTTTGGCAGCAAAGCGTTTCAACGGTTTGGCGAAAACCAGGATAATACTGATGATACTGGAAAAACGGAAACCGTCAGTAAGGAGAAAACAACTGTAGTAAGCAAAGAAGTAACGGCACCCCCTGCCAGTAAAGGAAAAGATAATTCAGAAGATATTTCTAAATAATAAAGGCAGGATATTTACTTAAAGCCAATACCCCGTTTTGTGCTTCACAAAAACGAGGCATCTTTTTATTTTATCATTCTCAGCAATAACGGGCATCAATAACCGAAGCCGGTAAAAAAGCCGGGTGGCTGCAATATTGCCCATTGACAAAAGAAGGTGTGTTGTATGTTGAACGTCCTGCTTTAAGAGAATCCGTTTTGTTTACGACACGTCCCGGCCTATACACAATGCATAGCGATACGTGGGAACAAAGACACAATTTACTTATTTAAGCGCTGCCAATACTTTAGCATCTGCATTTTTGCCGATGAATGTTGCCAGGTCGCCGGCAGTATTTAAACTGGTATAATTTTTTGCAACCGTTACAAGCGGTATCTTATAATGTTCCGCTACCAATACCTGCAAGGCAGTTTTCATTAAATCATTTTGTGCAAAAGAACTGAGTTTGGTATCCTCATTAAAGTTTGCCAAAAAAGACTGGTTTTGCGCTAAGCCGGAAAAAGCCGTGCTTTTCCCTACCGTGTAAAGCACAGATTTAAGCAGCTTGGAAAGCAGGATAAGACCTACCACGGTTGCAACTGTTTTAACAACTGTGCCGCCAATATTTGTACCGCCCAATATGCCTTTGGTGGAATTTTTACTTGTGCTACAACTCATAAAGCTGGCGCTGCCAAACGAAAGCAGCATGATGTATGTAAAGATTTTTTTCATTTTAATAATTATTATGGTGTATAATTTATTTTCTACGTGTATAAGAATGTCCGGCCAGCTCAAAGTTTAAAGCGTTCCAGGCTTTGGCAAGAAATTCACATTTCAATTCTGGGCAGTAACTTACGTGTAGGCTGTGCCGGTAGTTTATAGGCTGAGGAGCATGCGTATTTGATAGAAATTAAATAACAGCTTTTGGTGATGTTGAAATAACTTAGGGCATTATTTTGAACATCGTAAGTTAATTATCATGAAAAAAATATTTTTTGTGCTACTGTTGGCCGGGTTACTCAACCAGGCATTTTCGCAAAGCGACCCGGTGAATGTTGAATGCTGGCTTACAAAAGCAGACCGTTCTGCTTTGTTTGAAAGGCAGCATGACAGCATGCAATTCACTTCTACAAACAGGCATTGGGGCATACCCATTATTATTGATGTTAATCATACTATGCAGGTGATGGATGGATTTGGGTTTGCACTTACCGGTGGCAGTGCAGAACTAATGATGAAAATGAGTAAGGCAGAAAGAGCCAAACTGGTAAAGAAATTATTTTCCACCGATGGGGACAATGCCGGTATCAGTTATATCCGCCTCAGTATTGGAGCATCTGACATGAACAGCTTTGTTTTTTCTTATGATGACCTGCCTGCCGGGCAAACTGATTTTAACCTGGATAAATTCAGCCTTGCACAGGATATGAAAGATGTAGTGCCGGTGATGAAGCAGGTACTTGCTATCAATCCCTCCATAAGAGTTTTAGGCTCTCCCTGGTCTGCGCCCACCTGGATGAAAACAAACAATGCAGTAAAAAAAGGTTTTCTTAAAACAGAATGCTATGATGTATATGCCCGGTATTTTGTAAAATATATTGAGGCCATGAAGAAAGAAGGAATTGTAATAGATGCTGTGACTATTCAGAATGAGCCACTGAATGCCAACAATACACCCAGTATGCCCTGGTATCCAAAAGAGGCGGGTGGCTTTATTAAAAACAACTTGGGGCCTGCGTTCAAAAAAGCAGGTATCGATACCAAAATAATTTTATTTGATCACAACTGCGACAGGCCGGATTATCCATTAAGTATATTGAGTGACCCGGAAGCTGCACAATATGTGGATGGCTCTGGTTTTCATTTGTATGGCGGAGACATCAGCGCCTTGTCCATTGTACATACTGCCCGGCCCGATAAGAACATATATTTTACAGAACAGATGACGGTAGAAAAACCCGGTGCCGTGCCACTGAATATTACTGATCCTGTAAAACGACTGATCATTGAGGCACCAAAAAACTGGAGTAAAAATGTTATCTTATGGAACCTTGCTGCAGATTCGCTAAATAAACCACATACTAACGATGGCGGATGCCCGATGTGCCAGGGCGCAGTTACTATTGATGGTGATAAGGTGGGATGGAATATCGCATACTATGCAGTGGCGCATGCATCAAAGTTTGTAAGGCCGGGGTCTGTTCGTATTGCATCAACAGCAGCGGGTGATGCTGCAGTAAACCTTACCCGTGATGAAGAGCTGCCTGATGTTTTGCGGTCTACCATTATCGGTAATGCCGATGTATTACCGAATGTGGCATTTAAAACTCCGCAAGGCAAAATTGTATTGATTGTTGCCAATGATAAAGGAACGATGCAGCGATTCAGCATTCAGTATAAGGGTATGATTGCAGTGGCAAAACTGGATGCCGGCGCAGTAGCAACATATGTGTGGCAGCTTTCAGAATAATTCTTTCACCCTTTATATGCGGCACTCAATAAAAAATTGAGTGGCGGGCAATTAACCATTTACCGGCAATGTTTCTCGGCGTTTGTGATAGCCAGGGCGCTTAGTATATGAGGAGGCCTTTTTTTATTTGGTTTATGCATTCGGCTGGACTAACATTGGTTTGATATTCCCTGATGGCAGTCCCCAGCGCTGCCTTTAAATACAGCCTTTTATAACCAACGCTGGTAAATATTGGCAAGATTGGTTGAGTATATACCCTGTAAAACATCAAATCATTTTTATCAACTTACATCTTTTTCATCACTATTTCTTTTCTCTTCTGCAGCTTTAAGATTTCATCTGAAGCGATTAATGTTTTGCCTTTTTTGTCGGTATGGCCCAGCAACAGGTTTAGTTTTTTACTGAGGGTATTTATTTTGGGGGCACTGATTTTGGTACGGCCATAAAAGGCTTCCTGTATTTTAAGGGCACGGTCTATATATTTTATTTCATTTTTATAGTCTTTTAATTTCCGGCATACAATCATAAGCCGGGTGAGGAGTTTCATATTGCCCGGTGTTGCCTTCAGCAATTTTTCATAGAGGGTCCTGGCGAGTTTAAATTGTTTGTCTTGCTCAAAAGCCAGGGCCTGCTCAAAAGTTTCAGGGATATGGTCGTCTCGTACAATTTTCATGGTTGGTCGTGGGTTTGTGTAATATCTTTTGCCAAGAATTTATGAATGAATATAGATTGCTTCACTGCGTTCGAAATGACGAAATGATAATAGAACTTACACTTTCTCCATAATTATTTCCCCGGCTACATCAAAGGGCAGTTGTATGGGCAACAGGTCATTCTGTAATACAATATCCATACGCCGGCAAAGTTGCGAAGGTGTATCACCCGGGTCTTTCCGTATGATGAGAAGGCAGGGCTTTTCTGTATCTGTATCCCGGTCTGTAAGACCAATATCCGGTGGCAAAAAACTATTGGAATCAAATACCTCCGTTTTCTCATTCGGGAAATTCGCCGGGTGGTCATCAAGATATTTTATAAATATATCTTCTTCTTTTTCTGTAAAGGGCCTGGCCGTTTCTATGCCCAGATCTTCCGTGGTAAAAAGCCACCAGCGCACCAGCTTTATATTTTTCTGCACCAAATTTGCGTAACTGTAATTTGTGAGTTGTGATTGAATAACTTTCATGTATAGTCATATTCAAATGATATACCACATTATGGTTGTTATTAAACTGGCTTTTACTAACCTTTATTTATTTTTTAATTATGAAGATAGCTACCTACAATGTGAACGGCGTAAATGGCCGCCTGCCCGTGCTGCTGCGCTGGCTTAAAGAAGCTAAACCTGATGTGGTATGTCTGCAGGAACTGAAAGCCCCGGAAGAAAAGTTTCCGGCAGAAGCCATTAAAGATGCCGGTTACAATGCCATCTGGCATGGGCAAAAAAGCTGGAACGGCGTGGCCATATTGGCCCGGGGCCTGGAAATAAAAGAAGTACGGCGTGCCCTTCCCGGCGACCCGGAAGACCTGCACAGCCGCTACATTGAAGCCATCATAAACGATATTGTTATCGGCTGCCTCTACCTGCCTAATGGCAACCCTGCCCCCGGTCCTAAACTGGAATACAAACTGGAATGGTTCAAGCGGCTGCAGGCACATGCTAAAACATTACTGGCACATGATGTTCCAGTTGTACTGGCCGGTGATTTTAATGTGATGCCTACCGAACTTGATGTATACAAACCTGAACGTTGGGTAGATGATGCGCTTTTTCGCCCCGAAGTGCGGAAGGCTTTTCATAAACTGGTAGCCCAGGGGTGGACGGATGCTATCCGCAAACTTTTCCCGGGCAAAGTGATCTACACTTTCTGGGATTATTTCCGCAATGCCTATGGCCGGGATGCGGGCTTACGCATAGATCATTTTTTGCTGAGCAGCCACCTGGATAAGCGCCTGCTTAAGGGCGGAGTGGACAGGCTGGTGAGGGGTTGGGAGAAGAGTAGTGATCATGCCCCGGTCTGGATTGAGTTAGAGGAGGAATTGTAATGAGTTTTTACTTTATCTTTTTGCCTGATCAAAAAATAAAAAATCAAGAAGGATGTACAGCCTGTTTGCTAGGGAGTTATGTTGGACAATGTTGCAAAGTAAACTGCGCTTTATAACCTGGAGTTTATGGTAATTTTTTTGCTTTATTGAATTCAAATATCCTTTTTTCTTTATCTTTTTGCTTGATCAAAAAGAAACAAAAAATCAAGAACAAACGATGTACAGCCCGTTTGTTCGGGAGCTATATTGAGCAGTGGTG
>JBDUCK010000082.1:0-11373 GCA_040003485.1 Ferruginibacter sp.
GGCTTTTAAAAAATAAAGAATGAGATATGAAACTATAAGCGATATCAAAGCAAGAACAATTGATTCGGTAATAAACTGAAAAAATATCTGCCTGCGCTGTGCGCCCATTACTTTGCGTACCCCAATTTCTCTTGAGCGCTTTAAAGATTTTGCGATCATGAGGTTTGTATAATTCAGCCCTGCCATCAGCATAATTATAAAGGCCAGTATTGCCAGGAATTTTAAAATAATACCAGGTAGAGCTTTGCCCATATTATTCGACAACATAGGGCCGGGGGTTATTCCTTTTAGCGGTTGTAAATAAAATTCGTACCCTTTATCCCTCGTCTCCAGTTTTCTGCCGGTATAATTTTTACGGTAAATTTCTGCTAATGCAGCATTCACTTCTTTCATCTTTACCCCTTCTTTCAGCTTTATATAAACATAGCCAGTATAATAATTATTCCAGTCCTGCAAAGCTGGCATTACTGCTTTTTGTTTTTCCAAACCTGGCAAAGCCAGGGTAGAAGCCATTACCTCAAAGTCTAAATGCGATTTAGAAGCTGGTGTTTCAAAAACCCCTTTTACAATAAAATCACCAAAGCCTTTTATGGTAACCGTCTTACCCATTGGGTTAGTATTTCCAAATATTTTTTTTGCAGATTTTGGCGTCAATAAAATATCATCCGGCGAATTAAGTGCTGTGGCAGCATTTCCTTGTTGTAGTTTAAAATTAAATACATTTAAAAAAGAAGGGTCGGCAAAAAAACCATGCACGGGCACATTCACATTTCCATACACTGCATCGCCGTTAAGCTGGCTGTTAATGCGCACTACATCTTCGGTAAAGGAATAGTCTGTTTTTAATGCCGTGCCTAAAGCCATAGGTGCAGATGCATAAGGCTCATTATCCCCTTCCGTTCTGATTGATCTCGTATCTACCCTATATATCCGGTCTGCATCTTTATGAAAATTATCAAATGAATATTGCTCTTTTATTATTAAAATTACCAGCAGGCCAAGGGACATGCTCACTGACAAACCGATAATATTGATCAGCGAAAAAGTACGGTTACCGAAAATATTCCGCCAGGCTGTTTTAAAATAATTTTTTATCATAGAAATATTTTATTCTGTTCGTAAACTTTTTACCGGGTTTGCAATGGCTGCTTTTATTGATTGAACACTTATTGTTAAGAAAGCGATCAGCAAAGCAGTCAATCCGGAGATAACAAAAATCCAAACACTAATATCTATCCGGTATGCAAAATTCTGGAGCCATTTATTTATGCCCCACCAAGCAATTGGAAATGCAATGATCAATGCAACTAATACAGGCTGTAAAAATTGTTTTGATAAAAGACTGGTTATGTCGCCAACACTTGCTCCCATTACTTTACGGATGCCAATTTCTTTTGTACGGGTTTGCACATTATATAATGCGACACCAAATAATCCCAGGCAGGCAATAATTATTGCCAATACCGTAAGTATGCTTACCACTTCACTTACCTGTTTATCGGATTGATATAAACTGTTTAGATGTTCATCCAGGAAAGTATAACTCAGGGGCATATCGGGTACCTGATTTTGCCATTGCTGTTGAATAAATGCCAGGCCCTTATCTATATTCCCTTTCTTTAACTTAACAGCCATAGACCGGTAATCCCATTTTTGCATACTGATATATAATGGTGCTACTTTATTATGTAATGAATTAAAATTAAAATCTTTGGCTACGCCAATTACTGAACCTATATCTTTTATCCAGTTGGCTGCATACGGCGTGCCTACTGCATTTTTGGTTTCAAGTTCTTTTGCAAGCGCTTCATTAATTATATAGGCATGCCCTGCAGTATCCATAAAATCTTTTGAAAAAGTTCTGCCTGCAGCCAGTTTAATATTAAAGAAATCCAGGTAGTTCATATCCACTACCAAATGTGATACTGTCAGGTTTTTAGTTTCCCCTTTATCAGTTATATAATGCGACCCCATCGACCCGATTTCATTTCCCAGCATTATATTAAAGGCAGTGACATCAAGGATGTTTACATTTTTCTTTAATTCATTTTTTAGTACAGTATAATTTTTATTGGAAGTTGCGTTCATTGATAATACTACAACCTGGTCTTTACTAAATCCTACATCTTTATTTCTGATGTAATTAAGTTGCTGAAGCATTAGTAAGGTAGAAATAATTAAAACCGAGGCAATAACAAATTGCACCAGCACCAACGAATTTCTAAATAGCAATCCGCTATGGGCTCCGGTTCCAATACCTTTCAAAACTTTTGCAGGTTTGTATGATGAAATTATTAATGCGGGATAAATGCCGGCAAGTATGCCTGTTGCTAAAGCCGATGCAATAATGATGGTCCAGAAATAAATGGATGATGCGGCAAGTAATGAAATATCTCTTTTGATAATGCCATTTAAAAACGGAAGCGATACTACGGTGATGACCAGCGCCAGTAAAAAAGCCAGCAACGAAAAAAACATCGCTTCCCCGGTGAATTGCTTTATCAATTGCCAGCGTGTAGAGCCAATCGTTTTTCTAATGCCCACTTCCTTAGCCCTTTTTGTAGCCCTTGCAGTTGATAGGTTTATGAAATTTAATATAGCAATCAACAAAACAAACAATGCAATTGCCAAAAAAATATTTACGTAACTACGGCTAAATTTTTTATAATTTTTATCGTGGACAACATCTCCGGAATCGAGATGAATGGCATAAAGCGGCTGCAGAAATAATTTATAAAATGCATCCTGCTCCCCAAGATATTTTTTTTCAAAGGCGGGTAATTGATTTGCAAGATGGTTGACATCAGTTTTTTCTTTAAGAAGCAAATAAGTATTTACCCAATTGGCATCCCAGGTATTCATCCAGCTCTGCAGTGTAACGGATTGCATTGGAAGTATACCGTCAAACTGCAGATGAGAATTATCGGGCAATGTTTTTAATACACCGGAGATACTAAAGTTTTCAAATTCGCCGTGGCGATTTACCTGCAGCGTTTTTCCGATAATATTTGTTTTACCATATAAATTTTTTGCCAGTGTTTCTGTAATAATAATTCCGCCGGGATTCATCAGTGCCTTGTTTTTATCGCCGGCAATTAATACAAAATCAAATACTTTAAAAAAATTAGAGTCGGCATTGATAATTAATTTCGGAAGCAATTGTTTATTGCCAACCCTTAATGTTATATCATCATTGTCGCTTATCCGTACGGCTTGTTCTATCTCAGGATAATCTTTCTGCAAGGCTGCGGCCATCGGAAACATAGACAGGGAAACTGTTTCCTCGGGAGTACCTTTAAAATTATGTGTTTCGTTAAGCCTGTAAATCCGGTTCCCTCTTTTATTAAGATGATCAAATGAAAGTTCATTTTTTATAAATAATAAAGTAACAATACATGCAGCAATGCCAAGTGACAGCCCCCCAATATTTAAAAAAGAAAATACTTTATTGCGGGCAAGATTACGGATAGCAATAAGAAAAAGATTTTTCCACATAATATTTATTTTGATTGTGAATTTTTATTCTGTTCTTAAAGACTTTACCGGGTTGGCCAATGCCGCTTTTATGGCCTGGAAACTCACTGTTATCAATGCAATGAATAATGCCGCCATAGCGGCCAGCACAAACACCCACCATTGTATGCTCACCCGGTAAGCAAAATCTTTCAGCCAGCTGTTCATGAAAAACCAGGCCACAGGAAATGCAATGATGGCCGCAATTAAAACCAGTTTTAAAAATTCTTTGGAAAGCAATGCCACAATACCACTCACATTTGCCCCCAGCACTTTACGTACACCAATTTCTTTTATGCGTTGGGAAATGGTGAAAGCAGATAATCCAAACAACCCAAGGCTGGCAATAAAAATGGCGATACAGGCAAAGCTGGTAAAAATGGAACCCTGTCTTTGTTCTGCACCATAAAGCTTATCAAAATTTTCATCCAGGAAATTATATTCAAAGGGGGTATCAGGAACAAATTTTTTCCAGGTGGTTTCAAGATAAGCAATGGATGCTGCAGGATTACTACCGGAAAATTTTACTGACAGGTTGTTAAAATAAGTAGAATACGGCGGGAACATAACCAATACAATTGGCACAATAGATTGGTGCATGCTTTCAAAATGAAAATCGTTTATCACCCCAATAACATGACCCTTTGTATTAGAATATTTAAAATCTTTTCCAATGGCCTCATTTGCTTTCCAGCCCAGGGCTTTTATGGCAGTTTCATTTAAAACAAATGAAGAAGTATCTGTACCATACTCTCTTGAAAAATTTCTGCCAGCAGCCATTGTTATGCCATACGCAGGAATAAAATCATAATCTACAGAAACAAATTTTATATCTGTAGTAACGGGTACCATCGAATCGCCGGACAAGGTAGATGCACCCATATTATCCAGTAACCTGCCCGTAGGTATCCGGGAAGTCCGTGTGGTGTTTTTAAAGTTTGTGTTTGTCAGCAGTTCTGTTCTGAATGCTTCAAACTTATCATTTAAAGCATTGTTGTATGGGATCACTGCAATATGATCCTTATCAAAACCTAAAGATTTATGCTGGATGTAATGCAATTGCTGGTACACAATTACGGTGGTGATGATAAGCATTATTGAAATGGAGAACTGTGTTACTACTAAAACTTTACGGAACGAAATGTTTTTACCGCCGACTTTAAGTAAGCCCTTCAATGTTTTCACCGGTTGAAAGGAAGACATAAAAAGGGCTGGGTAAATACCTGATACAATCCCGATAATAAATGGCGAGAGAATAACAGGCACCAGTACCTGCCATTTAAATAACATGTTCACCGAAAGCTGCTGACCGGAAATTTTATTTAGCCATGATAAGGCAAAATATAAACAGCCCAATGCTATGATGGCAGCAGCCCAAGTGATTAAAACAGATTCGCTTAAAAATTGAAATATTAATTCTTTTTTTTGGGCACCGATTACTTTCCGGATACCGATTTCTTTTGCACGGAGTAAAGAACGGGCGGTAGAAAGATTCATATAATTGATACAGGCTATCAATAAAATAAATAAAGCGATGGCCGCAAAAATGTAAACCCGGCTCATGTCGCTGTTGGGTTCTGCTTCATAATCTGTATGCGAATACAGGTGAATATCTGTAAGCTTTTGCAAACCAAGTTTTGTAAATTTAGATGGCTGCATGGCATTGTATTGTCCCGCCATACGATTATCTAAAAATGCAGGAAACCTTTTCAGCATATTTTTTATATCATAATGCTGGGGCATCAATAAATAAGTGAAAAAAGAATTATTGCCAAAACTGGTACGTAAATTTTCTTCCCCTAATACAAGTGTATCTTTAAGCGTACTGAAAGATAAAAGCATACCGGGATGCAGGTGTGCATTGGACGGGAAAGCTTTGTAAATACCCGTTACTTTTAGATCCAGTTGGTTATTGAAACGGATACTTTTATCCATCGGGTCTTCATTACCAAAATATTTCTGAGCAGTTTCTTCGGTAAGCATTACAGAGTAAGGATCAGACAAAGCCTTATGAGGATTTCCTTTCAGCACATTTACGGTGAAAACATCAAAGAGATTTTCATCGGCAAAAAATACTTTTTGTTCATTAAAGAGTTTGTCTTTATACCGGAGTGCAGTAATGCCATTATCCAGCAGCCGTGTCATCGTTTTTATCTCTGGAAAATCGGTAGGCATATAATACCCAAAGGCAGGTGCAATAGTGCTGAGGTTTAACGATACTACCCCATCCTGGTTATTAAAACTCCGGGTTACCCGGTAAATATTATCTGCATTTTTATTATAACGATCGTAACTAAGTTCATTAATAATAAAAATAGTTATCAGCAGGCAGCTTGTTAACCCAATGGTTAAGCCCAGTAAATTGATAGCAGAAATGTGCCGGTATTTCAGCAGACTCCGCCAGGCTATTTTTAAATAATTCTTTATCATAATAATTATTCTTTATTCTGTTCTTAAACTTTTTACCGGGTTGGCGATGGCTGCCCTGATTGTATTTAAACTCACCGTTAGTAGGGCAATTAAAACTGCCAGTAGGTCAGCTATTGCAAATACCCACCATTGGATATTTATCCGGTAGCTAAAATCCTGCAGCCATGAGTGCATCACCCACCAGGTAACAGGAATTGAAATAGTAACGGCAATGCCCACCAGTAAAAGAAATTCTTTTGACATCAATAACAATACCTGCCTTACAGAAGCACCCAATAGTTTGCGGATACCGATCTCTTTGTTTCGCTGGTCAATTACAAATGCAGAGAGACCAAATAAACCAAGGCTTGCAATGATGACAGCCAGCAGGGAAAAAGCAGAAAATATTTTTTGTGTACGCTGCTCACTTGCATACAACGAAGCAAATTTTTCATCCAAAAAATTATATTCCAAAGGGCCATCCGGATTAAAGGAATTCCATTGTTTTTTTAAATCTGCAAGAAAGCCATTTATATCGCTTGTTTTAATTTTAACTACCATCCCGCCGAAGTTATTTCCAAGCAGCAGCATCATTGGGGCAACAGCTTGCTTTAAAGAAGCATAATTAAAATCTGCCACCACGCCAATCACTTTAAATTCTTTCTGCCCGGAACGCACAATAGATTTACCAACTGGGTTTGTTCCGCTCCATCCCAATTCCCGTACTGCGGCTTCGTTAATTACCACACCTGATGAATCTGTGGGAAAGTCTTTTGAAAAATTTCTTCCTTGCAAAACAGTGATGTTTAAGGTGCGGAGATAATCATAATCTACATGATAAATATTGGAATGAATTTGTGTTCCGTTAAAAGATTCGTTCTTTGGAAAAATCTCCGTACCATCCATTTCAGGTCCGCCGGGAACGAATCGTGAAATACTTGCAGACAGCACACGGCTATCTTGTAAAAGCTGTTGACGGAATGCGTTTTGATTGTTACCAAGCAACCTGGCTTCCGGCAGAAACAGCACCTGGTCTTTATCGTACCCCAGCTTTTTATGCTGCATATAATGCAGTTGCTGGTACACAATGATGGTGGCAATGATCAACGCTGTGGATACAAAAAACTGGAACACAATCAAACCGCTGCGTAACGGTTTCTTTTGAGTACCCTGCCCGGATGACCCTTTTAAAACTTTAATGGTATTGAAAGAAGACAAAAAGAAAGCAGGATAAATGCCCGCCAGCAAACCTGTTAAAAGACTCACGAAAAATATAGCCAGCAGTGGCCGGTAGCCAAGAAAAAAACTAAAGTTCACCTGCTGATGTGCCACCTGGTTGAAATACGGCAACAGAATAGAAACTAAAAGACCTGCACAAAACATAGCAAGGAATGTGAGTAAAACAGATTCGGTAAGAAACTGAAAAATGAGTTTGTTTTTTTGTGAACCCAGTACTTTGCGGATGCCTACTTCCCGTGCCCGTTTTGCCGCACGGGCTGTTGCAAGATTGGTAAAGTTTACACAGGCCAGCAGCAAAATAAAAAATGCCAGCGCAGAAAAAATATAAACATATTGTATATCGCCATTTTGCTCCAATTCATATTTTGTATTTGAGTAGAGATGAATATCCGTGAGCGGCTGCAAAGAAAAAACAAATGTGCCTACAGATTTTTGTGCTTCAGCAAGGCTCACGCCCATATCATGCTGCATTTCAGGCACCACATATTTTGCAACCAGTTGCGGAAATTTTTTCTCCAGTAGTTTGGCATCTACATTTTTATTCAGTAGCAGGTAAGTATAATTTCCTACATTGCTCCAGGTGTTGTGAACAATATGGAGGGAGGAAAGACTGAGGAAAGCATCAAAATGAAAATGAGAATTATCAGGCACTTTATCAATAACACCAGTTACTTTATACGACGTTTTTGCTGTGCCGATACTTAATGTTTTCCCAACCACTGCTGTGCTGCCAAAATATTTTATGGCAAAAGCTTTTGAAACAACAATACTATTGGGCTGCACCAAAGCTTCGGTTGCATCTCCCTCCACCAAAGGAATAGAAAACATTTGCAGAAGATTAGAGTCTGCAAAGGCAAGTTTGGTTTCTTTAAATTGCCTGTCCTCATATTTCACAAAATCCGAAGTACCAGAAATTCTTGTAAAAGCTTTTACTTCCGGAAAATTATTTTTTATTCCTTCACCAACTGCAATATCCACATGAGGATACACTTCCACATTGCCATTACCGGTTACATTCAACATTACCCGGTAAATGTTTTTGGCATCCGCCGGATATTTATCATAGCTGAGTTCGTTATAAACAAACACCGCAATAAATATAAAACAGGTTAGGCCAATGGCTAACCCAAAAATATTGATGAAAGAAAAAACTTTGTTTTTCCGCAGACTCCGCCAGGCTATTTTAAAATAATTCTTTATCATAATAATTATTCTTTATTCGCTTCTTAAACTCTTCACAGGGTTCACCACTGCTGCCTTAAAGGCCTTATAGCCTACCGTTATCCAGGCTATGAGTACAGATGCCACGATGGCAAGTACAAATACCCCGACGCCAATATTAACTCTGTAAACAAAATTCTGCAGCCAGCTATGCATCAGGTACCAGGCGGCCGGCACAGCAAATACAAAGGCAATGCTGATAAGAATAGTAAATTCTTTAGAGAACAAATAAAGGATACTCTGCACACTGGCACCAAGCACTTTACGTATGCCAACCTCTTTCGTTTTTTGTACCACCATAAAAGAAATGAGGCCATACAACCCAAGACAACTGATAAAGATGGCGAGCAATGCATATACTTTGTACATCATACTCAACCGCTCTTCCTGCAGGTAATAGTGGTTTATATTTTCATCCAGGAAACTGGCGTTGTAAACATACTCAGGAAAATATTTATCCCATATCAATTTTATTTCATCACTGCTTTTTGCAAGGTTGGGGCTGGATAATTTAACACCGGCAGCCTGGTAATATTTTGGTTTGACAGAAATTACAATGGGCTGCACGGCTTCTCTTAATGATTGCTGTTTAAAATCTTTTACTACGCCTGCCACAGGTAAAGGCGGCTGGCCACCCAACCGCAACATTTTTCCAATAGCGTCCTGCGGATTTTTTATGCCTACTTTTCTTACCAATGTTTCATTCACGACATACTCACGAACCGTGTCGTTGGCATCATAAAATTTGCCGGCAACCAGTTGCAAACCGTAGGTATTTGCATAGTCATTATCGCCCATTTTTAACAGCACATTAAAATCCCGATCCACCATGTTATCAAAAGCAAAGTTTGAATTCCATGAGTTATCACTGCTTGGGGCATCAAAGCCAAAGCTCACTTTTTTTACATCAGCACGGGCAAGCATAGCATTTTTGAAAGCCTCACGCCGGGATCTCGTTAAAGAATCTGTATTCATATTTATCATCAATACGGATTCCTTATTAAAGCCCAGGTCAGCATTTCTTATAAAATTCATCTGGCTTATTGCAATAATGGTGGCAATAATAAAAATTTGTGAAAAGGAAAATTGTAAAACCACTAATACCCGACGCAATGAAATGCTTCCCACTTTGGAGGTATTGATTTTATTTTTGAGAGCTTCCACTGGTTTAAAACGCCCCATAATAAATGCCGGGTAAAGCGCTGAAAGTATAATGGTGACAATGGTAACAGCAATAATAAAAAGCACACTTCCTGCATTGAACAAACTAAGTTTAGATTGAACAACCATAATATTTTTTATGTGTGGCAAAGCAAGCCATGCAAGGCCTATAGCGATAAAAACGGAAATAAATACTACGGCAGCAGTTTCAATAAACACCTGCGTTCTTAGTTGAGCCTTACTGCTACCCATAACTTTTCGTATACCCACTTCTTTACTTCTTGTAATAGCCAGGGCTGTAGATAGATTTACAAAATTGATACAGGCCATCAGCATAATTAATAGCCCGATAAAAGACAAAGTATATAAGGCTGTTTTGCTGGTTACATGGTCACCGTTACTCTCAAAGCGCTCATCGAAATGAATATTTTTTAAAGGCTGCAGAAAATGACTACGTGTATTTTGCCTTTTTGTATTATTGTATTTCTTTTCAAACAAAGCAAGTTGTTTGTTTGCAGCGGCCGTATTTTCATCTTTGGGCAGTACCGCATATACCTGGTGATTACTGGTGTTGGCTCCCCAGTCAGTAAGCGGCCAACCGGTCTCGTTATGTGTTACAAAACTTTCATAGGAGGCTACCATTTTAAAAGGGAAGTCACTGTTTTCAGGTACATCCTTAAACACTGCAGCCACCTGCAGATCGTACCCGGCATTATCAATAACCAGTCTTTTACCAATCGCCTGTTTCCAGTTACCAAAATATTTCTCTGCCATAGTTTGGCTCAGGGCCACACTATTTACATCATTCAGGGCATTTGCTTCACCGGCTAAAAATTTTATTTCGAATGTTTTTAATATTGCCGGTTCGGCATAAAATATGCCGGTCTCTTCCCTGAACTTTTTATTCACTGCGGCATTGCTGCCATCATCCTTAACCGTTACCTGCACGCCATAATTTTGCATCAGCTCTGCAAACTGGTATTGCGGAAAATCCTGCCTAAGAAATCTTACAATGGGGAAAGGAACACCATTACTAAAATGTTCCCCATCGGCGTCAATATCCCTTGTTACCACCTGGTAAATATTTTGGTAATTTTTTAAATGTTTATCATGACTATTCTCAAACTGTATTACTAAAAAAATAACAATACAAGCTGCTAAGGCTACGCCGAGCCCAAGAATATTCAGCATTGCATGTTTACGGTTGCGTAACAAATTGCGAAAAGCAGTTTTGAAATAATTTTTTATCATAACTATAAAATAATTCTTTGTACTATGGGACTCAACAGCCGTGCCACGCTGCAACCCCTTACCTGTAAAGGGCTTAGAATATTACAAAACAAAAAGTGTACGAAAACGAACAGTTAATGTTTGATTACGTACACAGCGGGCAGCGTTAAAATATTTATTCTGTTCTTAAACTCTTCACCGGGTTGGCTATGGCTGCTTTGCCTGCCCTTACACATATAATCAGCAATGCGGCTGTTAGCATTATTATTCCGCTGGTTAAAAATATCCACCAGCTTAGTTGGGTATGATAAGCAAAATTTTGCAACCAACTGTGTGTTTGCCACCATGCAATGGGAATAGCAATTATAAAAGCAATGGCAAGCAGTTTTACAAAATCAACTGATAGCAATGTGATGATCTGTTTTACTGATGCACCAAGAATTTTCCGTACACCAATTTCTTTAACTCGGTTATTAGTCATAAAAATTACAAGACCTAATAAGCCAAGGCAACTAATTAAAATAGCAATGCCTGCAGACCATGTCAGCAGCGTTGAAAGTTGCTGATCTTCTTTATAAAAATCAGCAACAGTTTTATCTA
>JBDUCK010000364.1:0-3350 GCA_040003485.1 Ferruginibacter sp.
GATTTTTTTCCAGCGAGGGATTGCCGATCTTCAACTGGCTGTAAGCATTTACCAGTTGCTCCTTGAATTTGGTATAAACTTTTTCATGAATGATCAAACGGCGGGTACTGGTGCAGCGCTGCCCGGCCGTGCCGACGGCGCCAAATGCAGCAGCTACCATAGCAATTTTCAGATCAGCATCCTGCGAAATTATAATGGCATTATTTCCCCCTAATTCCAGCAGGCTACGTCCCAGCCTTTGACCCACTGCAGCGCCAACAGACTTTCCCATACGGGTGCTGCCGGTGGCAGATACCAGCGGAATACGGGTATCGTTACTCATCCATTCACCGACTTCTCTGCCGCCAACTATTAAACCACTAACGCCTTCGGGTACATTATTTTTTTTAAAAACCGTTTGAATTATTTTCTGGCAGGCGATACCACACAATGGCGTCTTCTCACTCGGCTTCCAGATGGATACATCGCCGCAAACCCATGCCAGCATACTGTTCCAGCTCCATACCGCTACCGGAAAATTAAAGGCAGAAATAATGCCGACCAGCCCCATTGGGTGATACTGGTCATACATGCGGTGGCCGGGCCTTTCGCTGTGCATAGTCAGGCCGTGAAGCTGTCGGCTTAGCCCTACGGCGAAATCGCAGATGTCAATCATCTCCTGCACTTCGCCCATGCCTTCCTGCAGGCTTTTGCCCATTTCAAAACTTACCAATTGCCCAAGAGGCTCTTTAAACTTTCTTAATTCCATCCCGACCTGGCGCACTATTTCGCCACGCTTGGGGGCAGGCCAGAGCCGCCATTCTGCAAAAGCCTGCTGGGCTTTTTCTATCACGGCATCATAGGTTTTTTTATCGGCGCCTGTTACAGAGGCAATTTCTTTACCATCAACAGGAGAATAAGAAACTATTTTTTCGCCTTTGGATTTTAACCAAACAAGGCCGGTAGAAACGCCGGGATTGCCGGGCTGGATATTTAATGTTTTTAAGAAGTCGATCATAATAAATATTATTTTTTATGGAGCTGCAAGGTACGTTTTACTGTACTGCCTGCATAATTAAAATGATACTGCAAGTCCTGCTGTAGTCCAGCTTCCGGGCATTTTACTGCCTAATAAATCGCTGTATTGAATATTGCCGATATTATTTATGGCAACAAAAGCAGTCGCTATCCTGTATGAATAACCAAGCTTCGTATTTACCAGCCAGTAAGCTTTTTCAATAGCAGCTTTTATAGCAGCCGCCTGTTGCGGCATACGTTGTTTATAAATACTGGTAAAACTGATACTGATTTTTTTTATGTTATACACTACCGTTTGCTGCAATAAAGTTTTTGCATGAGAAATGATGTAAAAAGACGGTGTAGCCTCCGGGCTTACAGAATGCAGGAAAGTGGCTGCAGCATTTATAAACAACGTGTGCGTTTCGGAAAAATGATGATTATAATTCAGCTCTACTTCCACACCCGAAGTAGTTACTTTTTTTAGATTTTGAGCAAAGGCATAAGTACCTGCTGGCGATAAATTAATTTTACGGGGGATGGCTGAATAAGGGGTAGGGACATAGTCTATAACATCGTATTGATTGCGGTAAAAATAAGCAGCTCCGATTTTAAAATGAGGTAATAAAAGATCTGCACCGGCTTCATAGCTCCAGGATTTTTCTGCAGTTAAATCTGGATTGCCGATAGTGCCGTTGGCCACAAAAATTTTATTGTAATTATTGTAGCGTTCCGTGAAATCAGCACTGCGTATGGCCCTGCCGGCATTGGCTTTCATAATAAGCTTATTTATTTTGTAGGCTATATTTGTTTGGGGCAAAAGTTGTGTTCCATAATTTTTATCAGAAACAATTCTTAATCCCGGGTTGAGCGATAAATTATTTTTTTTGAAAATGAAAGACCCAAACGCTGAAGCATTTTCATTTTGATGATCTCCCCTGTCGTTGGACACGATGGTTTTGTATTCCCCGGATAAACCATAATTATAAAAAAAAGATGTAGAAATAGTTTTGGTATGAACATATTGCAGCAACGTGGCGCTGGATCTATTTTCGTTGGCGACAGAGACGGGATTGTACAAATAGTGATCGGAGGTTTTTTTATAAGCAACGTCAATTTCATCGGTGCTGCTGAGGCCGCTGTATTTTAGTTTTGCATGGTTCCACCACGTGTTTACTTTTTCTGTGGCAGTATCACTTACAAAAGTTGTGTAAAAGTTTTGTGCTGCAAAATCCCGGTTATCGTAACTGCTGTGTAAAAATAAATTCCATTGTGTTGAAAGTGAAATGCCTGCATTGGCAGAAAAAGTATTGGTATGAAAGTAGCCCCGGTTATTGCCCCTTAATAACTGGCCGTTTGCATTATTACTAACAGCGCCCAGAGAAAAATTTATTTTTTCATCAGTTTTAAAAAAGCCAGCATTGCCACCAATATAGCCATACTCACCGCCGGTAACTGACGCAGTTGCATGCGTAGATTTTTCTTTTTTATACGAGGCAAATGTTTTACTGATAATATTGATAACACCGCCTACAGCTTCCGACCCGTAAACCGCTGCGGCGGGGCCTTTTAAAATTTCTATGCGTTCTATCTGCGATGGAGCAATGGGCAGGTAAGCAGAAAAATGCCCCGTGAGCGGATCATTTATTTTTATACCATCCAGCAAAACCAATACCTGTTGAAATGTGCCGCCCCTGATAACAAAATCTGCCTGTGCACCCGCAGGCCCACGTTGTTGTACTTCAACTGCAGCCGTATATTTCAATAATTCATCTAAAGAATTTACGGGAAGTTTTTCTATTGTCTTGCCATTTATAATAGTGATGCTTCTGCCAGTCTCTGATATCTTTTGCGCAAGACGTGAAGTGGTAATACTTATGGGATCAAGGTTTACAACATCCTGTGCCTGGGAAACAACAGTAAAAAAAAGGAATACAATTGTAAATATTTTTTTCATCGCATTTATTTATCGCCGCAAAAGTAGGGGGTAGATCTTATTTATTTTTATTATTCCGGAACTAATTAGTATTGAGATTTTACGAAAGAAGAAAAATTTACCTGCTAATATTTTACTATCCTTATTCACCGGGCCCGGTAATTATAAATGTACAGAAAAGAGCTGAGGCTGAAAACCTACGCCTGATAGGAGCGGAGGCCCCACGCAGGCGTGGGCTTACAGCGGATAGCAGGGCCAATGCTGAAGAATATACTTTAGTTTGCGTGCAGATATTTAAAAAAAAAGATTGATCAGTATTGTTCATTTGCATTAGGGAAATCGCTGCTTTTTACATCTTTGATATAATGCTTAACGGCGTCAGTAATTTGCGTGGCCATATTTAAATACTGGCGTAAAA
>JBDUCK010000083.1:0-11253 GCA_040003485.1 Ferruginibacter sp.
AATAAATATCTACCAAAATGTGTGAAAAAATTCATGCAGGTAAGTTAGTTTATTCGGGCAATTTTTTAAAATAGTTTATATTAATTAAATGCCTGTTGCGTTAGGGATTGAAGCGTAAATCCTTTTTATCCCGTAGGGTAAAAAGATTGCAGCGAAAAGCCCGGCCCGCAGGGAACGCCAGAATAATTATTTCAATTTAAATTAAATACTGTTATTTGTTGCTAATTATGCCATTGTTTTTGACGACCGTTTCCACCATTTGCTTTTCCGCATTTCCTCCAGCGTATTGGTTTTTGTTTTTCCCTGTGCATCTACTACGGCTATTACTACCATATTATAAATACTGCGGATGCTGCTGCCTAATTGTAAAACATGCACCGGCTTATTTAAGCCGAGCAGTATGGGGCCTATACTATCGGTGCCGCCTACCTCCTGTAAAAGATTATAGGCAATATTACCCGCCGCAAGGTTTGGAAAAATAAGTGTATTTACTTCTCCCTTTACCAGTTCTGTAAAAGGGTAATTTTCTTTTAAAATTTCTTTATTAAAAGCAAGAATTCCCTGCATTTCCCCATCGCATATTAAAGAGGGGTCTTTTGCTTTTACAATTTCCCGGGCCTTGCGAACAAGGTTAGCTTCCGGGGAATCGCTGCTGCCAAAATTAGAATAAGAAAGCATAGCTATTTTAGGAACAATATTAAACTGCTTTACTTCTTTAGCGACCAGTAAAGTAATTTCTGCCAGTTCTTCGGCAGTAGGGTTAAAGTTTACGGTAGTATCTGCTAAAAAAAGCGGGCCTCTTTTGGTGAACACCAGGTACATACCGGCGATCTTCTTTACGCCGGGTTCGGTGCCTATTATCTGTATGGCAGGGCGTATAGCATCTGGATAATTCCTGCTCAGTCCGCTGATCATACAATCTGCCACACCGGTTTCTACCAGCATACAGCCAAAGTGGTTGCGCTCTTTCATTACCTTATATGCCTCATATTTATTTACTCCTTTGCGGCTTCTTTTTTCAAAAAATATTTCTCCGAATTGTTTACGTAATTCTTCTGTTTCATCGTTTTTAGGATCTATGATAGGCATGCCTTCCAGGTCTACGGAATTGGCGAGGGCTAATTTCCTGATACTGTTCTCATCGCCTAACAGTATCGGGTAGCCGATCTTTTCATCCAGCACCAGTTGAGCTGCTTTTAATACTTTCACATTTTCGGCATCTGCAAAAACCACTCTTTTTGGGTCTTGCCTGGCTTTATTACCAATAACCCTGCTTAGCTGATTATCCAGTCCCAGCCTTTTATTCAGGTCTATTACATAAGCATCCCAATCGGTGATAAGCTGGCGGGCTACGCCACTTTCCATGGCTGCTTTTGCCACAGCCGGTGCTACTGTTGCCAGCAGGCGGGGATCTACAGGCTTAGGGATAATATAATCCGGGCCGAAGGAAATATTTTTTTCATTGTACGCCAGGTTTACAATATCGGGTACGGTTGTTTTCGCCAGGTCTGCCAAAGCCTTTACGGCGGCCAGTTTCATGGCTTCATTTATTTGTGTTGCTCTCACGTCTAAGGCTCCACGAAAAATATATGGAAACCCAAGTACATTATTTACCTGGTTGGGGTAATCACTCCGGCCGGTGGCCATTATCAAGTCTTTCCGGCTGGCCACAGCCTTTTCATAAGTAATTTCAGGATCAGGATTGGCCATGGCAAAAACAATTGGATTTTTTGCCATTGATCTTATCATTTCTGCCGTAACCACGTTGCCTACGCTAAGGCCTACAAACACATCGGCATCCTTCATCGCCTGTGCTAAATCGTAGCTTTTATATTTTTCATCTACCGTAAATTCCTGTTTTAAATCCTCAATATCTGTGCGGTGCCTATGCAGAATACCATCTTTATCAAACACCATAAAATTACCTGGCTTTGCTCCAAGAGAAACATATAGTTTCATGCAGGCCATGGCCGCTGCACCAGCGCCGTTTATTACAAATTTTACCCGGTCTATTTTTTTTCGCTGTATTTCCAGGGCATTCAGTAAAGCGGCCGAAGAGATTATGGCAGTGCCGTGCTGGTCGTCGTGCATTACGGGAATGTTGCATTGTGCCCGGAGTTCCTGTTCAATATAAAAACATTCCGGCGCTTTTATATCTTCCAGGTTTATGCCGCCAAATGTAGGTTCCAGGGCTTTTACTATCTGTACAAATTTTACCGGGTCGGTTTCATTTATCTCAATATCAAACACATCAATATCAGCAAAAATTTTAAATAGTACTCCCTTGCCTTCCATTACAGGCTTACTGGCGCCGGGGCCAATATTGCCCAGGCCCAACACTGCAGTGCCATTGGTGATAACGCCTACCAGGTTGCCTTTAGCGGTATATTTATAAATGTCATCGGGGTTGGCGGCTATTTCCCTGCATGGAACTGCTACGCCGGGAGAATAGGCAAGTGATAGATCTCTTTGGGTTTTTGCTTCTTTGGTAGGGACAACTTCAATTTTGCCGGGCCGCCCCTTGGAATGATATTCTAATGCCTGTTGTTTACTGAGTTCTGTTGCCATAATAATACTTTGTTCAAAAAAAATGCCTGCACAAATAATAAGGAATATTTTTTACCCGGCTTTGGCACTACTATATACCTTCAGTGGCGTCGCACTCTTGTACAGTAATAACCTTATTCAACATTTTTGAAAATGCAATTTAAGCAATTTAGAACCAGCATATTTTTACACATCTTTCCTTGATTTATTTCTTAGTTTTAAAACTCCAGGTAATAGCAAAATCTGCTATTATCTCATCGGCTTTATTTTTACCTACAGACCTTACCGTTACCGAGGTGCTTTTGCCGGAGGCCATAGCTTCATTAACCATTTGCTTCAACCTGTTGCCCTCTTCACAAACAAATGTAGTAAGCCCCGTAGCCTTCTTTACAAAATTGCCTTCAATTTTTAAAACCAGCATACTTACTGCCGGAGTTTGTTTATAAGTATGTGCCATGGCCAGCACGCCGGTGCTCATTTCTGCCGCCATAGACAGGCAGGCAAAATAAGTACTTTTAAAGGGGTTTGTGCTAAACCATTTATACGGCACCGTTACCACAGCTTTATCTTCATCTGCATAAAGAACCCTCACACCGCTAAAATAAGCGCTGGGTAATTTTGAAAAAAGGAACAGCCTGAATTTAAAAGGATGCATTACCAACTGAAGAAACTTATTGCTCATTCTTTTTTTTATAAATGTAACCAGGATTTTTTAAATGTATTTTCTTTTTGAGACCAGGTATTTAGGATATGCCTGATAAAAAATAAAGCCGCTGGATTAAGAGCGGCTGTATATTTTATCGGTACAAATTTTATAATTATTTATCTCCATACATGTGTGGATTCAATGCTCTTGGGCTCCACATTTCTAAAAAGGACTGCACCTTATTTTTATTATAACTTTTCTTTCCATCCTCCAGGTATTCGCTGTTTTGAGTATGTATACGTTTTCCGTTTTCGTCTAGAATAATAAATGAGGGGTAACCAAACCGCTGCGGATAATCCAGTTTGGAAAACATGGCTTTGTTCTCATTTTCTTTACTGTAATTAAGATGGTATAAAACAAAGGAGGCATTAATAACCGAATCTATCTGCGGATCTGCTTTGGCGAACCTGGCAAATTCTATACACCAGCTGCACCAGTTTCCACCTGCCTGTATCAAAACATATTTATGTTCTGCCTTTGCTTTGTTAAGGGCATCTGCAATGTCTTTTTCTGCATTTGCAGATGGAGTATATAACTTGGTTTCCTGCGCTATAGCCGCATTAAAAGAAATAATCACCAGGATAAATAAAAGTATTTTTTTCATTAAGATATTTT
This sequence comes from Ferruginibacter sp., assembly GCA_040003485.1. Classification (GTDB taxonomy): domain Bacteria; phylum Bacteroidota; class Bacteroidia; order Chitinophagales; family Chitinophagaceae; genus Ferruginibacter. Next base: position 3,869 of record JBDUCK010000083.1, read on the forward strand.
GTTCAAAATTAAGGATTCGTATTTTTCTTCAGGGATTATAAAAAATATTTAACAGTTACTGTTTATCAATTTCCACCGTACAGGCCACAATGTTATTTTGATCGGCGGCTGTTTTAAAATATATGCTGCCATTAGCTCCATTGCTAAATGAAACATTTTTAATAGCATTTGCTGCAACGGCTTCGTTAAGCTTAGCACCGTAACCTGCCTGTGTGCTGCTATTGATAGCTGTGTTGATAGCATTGTAATCCAGTTCCTTTTTACTTACCACAATGCCCATAAAATCTTTGTTGCCAATCTCATCAGCCTGTATAGATTCTTTTCTTGGAAAAAGCCGGTAACCGGTAATACCGCAATAAGCAGAGTGGATGGGTTTATAAGGGAACAATACAAAGCTTTTGCCGGCGGCATCTGGGGTAAAAATATAAATGTAACATTCCAGCGCATTTTTTATTTCTATTTTAAACTTAGTGCCTTTTTTTATCGGAGTAATCGTATTAAAAATATTTCCACTACCGGCTTTTAAAGCAATATTTTGTTTGCTATCATTATTAATAAGGCCCACTGTACATTCAAAAGCTACGTTTAAAGCGGCGCCTTTTTTAGGTAGTGGGTCCAGCCCATACGCTTCCCTTACAAATTGTTTAAAATCACCATAACGTATAAACGCTATACCATTTTGCCCCCATTCAGGCCCCCAGCTATTCATAACCTGGAAGGCGCCTCCTTCTACCCGGTCATCATACCCGATCACACAAAGGGCATGGCCGCCAAAACCTACCTGCTGCTGATCCTCGCCACTCGGATGCCAAACTTTTTGCCCCAGCATCTCCTGCATAAATGTGCCGCCTACCATCATACCAATTACTACCGGTGCATCTTTTGCAAGATGTTCTTTTATTGCACGAATGTTTATGCCGTTTACATCATCAGTTTCAGTAAGTCGGTGAAACCCATGTATTTTATTTTGATTGGCTTCCTGTATCAGGGTATTATTGGCCTGTCTGCTGCAATCATTTTCATCATACTGAAAGTCGGTCATTTTTACAGCGCCTTGCTGCTGCATAAATTCCATTGCCTTTTGTATGTACGATCCCTGGCAATCATCCAGGGCAATATTATTATAAACAAACGCAGGACTGTATGCCGTTTGATTAGGATCCTGCCTGCTGCTTGCCGCTTCTAAAATAGTTCGGGCACCATAAACACTGCTCCACGCTACGCAGCTCCCTTGTTTACCCTGGTTCATACGATTAGGTGCAAACGCTGCCAACGAGACAGCTTCGGGTAAAGGATTCTTTGCATTGTCATCTTCCAGGCCTTCATATACCTGCGCCTTTTTAGTTTCACTAGGATCAAAATTATACCCCGTCTTTGAAAATAAATTGGAAACAGATGAGGAAGCTGTTTGGCCACAACCGCCCCGGCTGAATAGATAATAGGCGCCGGCCCCGAGCAATAATAAAATGATCAGCCCTTTTCCTTTGCCGCCGCCACCACCAAACAAACCTAATAGTAAAGGAAGAAAGCCTAATAATCCACCACCACCGCCACCCCGGCCACCACCGCCCCCGCCGGAATTATCATTATAATCCTGTTGATCTTGGGGATCATCTACCATGTGTAAAGGCATAGCTTAAATTTTAGATTTTAAAAGTAAGGAGAATCTACATACTATCTTATTATTTCTCTAATTCAATAATATGGATCAGTTCTTTTCTTTTTCCAGTATTTCAAACTGCCGGCTTACGCTGATGCCATTCTCATCAACCAAAGTAATTATGTGTTTACCCGGTAGAGGATTCAATGCCAGCTGGTGAAAATTTTGTGTCGTGCCAATAAATTCATCATCGAGACTCCAGAAAATTTTCATCCCGGTTTTTCGATGTGCTGCAGTAAAAATTGTTTTCCCTTTTTCACCACTTATCTCCAGCGGTACATAAATTTTTGCCTCGGGCTGGGGATAGATAATTTCCATTACTTTGCCGGTTTCTGCATAATCGCAGCCAGGTTTAAAACTGGGCAATATTTTATAATCTGCATTTTTTTGTTTGTAATAATATTCCATGGCAGGCGATAAAATAAACCAGCTTTTGTGCAGCATGCCGGAAGGGCTTTCGCATTGTTCGGTAACACGGTAAGTGCCCGTTGCATCCAGGTGAATTATTTTATGATAAATGCACAAGGGCGCTTTGGTACCGTTCTGCGGCATAAATAAAGTATCTACATCGGGGCAATCAATATTTGCCCGGAAACCACTCTGCCTGCATACCCGTACAAAAGAAAAATTATAGGTTGGCGTTTCAAACCAACCTGCCTGTCCGGTAGGCAGGCTAACGCTGGGTAATAAACGAAAAATATCAAAGAGGATAGGTGCTGCCGTTTGCACACCCACCAGCCCGGGGCGGCCTTCGCCATCTGTATTTCCCACCCACACTGCCACGACATTTTTTGGGGTGATACCGATAGCCCAGCCATCCCGGAAACCAAAGCTGGTGCCTGTTTTCCAGGCAATTTTCTGGGATGAGCTGAATTGCTGCCAGAGGCCTTCTTCCCCGGGCCGCATTACTTCCTGCATAGCCTGGAAGCTGAACCAGATAGAAGTGGGGTCTAATGGAATTGGGGATTTGGAATTTGGACCTGGTATTGCGGCTGCATCCAAATTCCCGATTCCTGATTCCATGGTTTTATAATTAGGTGGATGAAAATCTTTTGTATTCACCACCCCCTGGTTTTTTGTTTGATGATTAAGCGTTCGGGCCATGCTTGCATAAACTCCTGCCAGGTCCCACATATTTACTTCGCAACCGCCAAGTATCAGGCTAAGCCCATACGTATCTGCGGATCGATTCAACGTTGTAATGCCGCACTGCTGAAGTGTTTCGTAAAAGCGTTGGTATTTATACTGCTGTAATAATTTCACCGCAGGAATGTTTAAGCTTCTTGCGAGGGCACGGTTTGCCGGCACAGCACCATCATAAGTAAGATCAAAATTTTGTGGTGCATAGCTGCCGATCTGTGTCGGTATATCAGGAATGATAGAGTTGGGCAATATTAATCCATCGCTTAGCATGGCCGCATATAAAATAGGTTTCAGCGCACTGCCCGGGCTTCGTGGAGCTGAGATGACATCTACATCGGCTTCCATTTCTTTATTGACGGGATCATAGATATTGCCAACATAAGCAAGTGCATTTCCTGTTTCAACATCCAACACCAAAGCACACGCATTATTTATGCCATTGCCTTTTAAAATACGCTGGTGCTGTTGGATAATACGGGCAACATTTTTTTGCAGGCTGCCATTTAAAGTCGTTTTTATTTTTGTAACAGGTTGTGTATTTTCTTTTTTAAAACGTTGTAACAGGTGCGACGCAAATTGGGGTAACGCAAACGGTTGACCCGGCAATGCTTCCAACCTGGCAAGATCGCAACTGCTCTTATCTATTTTTTTTGCTGCATATAATTTATCAAGCAGGCCGTTTCTTTTCAATAATAATAATTCCCTGTTTCTTCCGGGATGAACAAGGGCTGGCGCATTGGGCAGCACTGCAAGCGTTGCCATTTCGCCCCAGCTTAGTCTATCCGGGCTTCGTCCGTAATAGCGCCAGGCCGCAGCATCCAGGCCTACAACATTGCTGCCGAATGGCGCATTGCTGGCGTATAAGGCAAGTATTTCTTTTTTGGAATAAGACATCTCCAGCCTTACTGCCAAAATGCTTTCTTTTAATTTATTCCAGAGGCTACGTTTATTATCTTTTTTTGAAAGGCGTATTACCTGCATCGTTAAGGTACTGCCGCCCTGTACCACGCCTTTATTTTTAAAATTCTTTACAACGGCTCTGCCAATAGAAACGGGATCGACACCGGGGTGCATAAAGAAACGTTTATCTTCAAAAGTTGTGATGCAGTCAATAAATTTTTGCGGTATATTTTGATTGTAGGGAAAACGCCATTGGCCATCGGCTGCAATGCTGGCATTTAAAAGGTTTCCATCAGCATCTTCAATTACATAGCTGGTTGGGGAATTAAATAATTTTTTGGGAAGAGAAAACCAAAACCATAAAAGTAAGCTGAGTGTTACCAATATTTTTATTTTGATAGATGTTCGTATGTATTTATACCATTGGCTAAAGGATATTTTAGTTTTTAATGAAGTATTTGAATCCGGGGTAGTGGGCACTGTTATAATATAGTTTTCTCAAAATGCAATTAACGTTAATTAAAGGTATGCTGTACAAGTGAGTGACACAACAATGCTGAATGAAATACAAAAGCCGGTTACAAAAAATATAACCCCTATCGCCGATTTAATGAATCGCCGACAGGATTATAAATTTATTGTTTCACTACTTCTACCCATTTGCCATTTATGCCTGAGCTGATTGTATTGTCATACATGGCTTCGCAAAAAGTACCAGGTAGGAAATAACGGCCAAGGTAAGACGCATTTAACTGCACATAATATGTAAGCGTTTCACCGGGATTGATATTAAAGTATGTGTACACCCGGTCATCCCTTACATCCTGGTACGTGGATATAGAAGATTTGAATGCGCCTTCGCCTCCAAGCATTCTTGCATTTAAAATTTCCCAGCCACTGGGGAATATCTGGGTGAGTGCCATCTGTGAATAATATCCCCGGCCTCCGGGATTTTTGATAATCACTTTGGCAACAAAATCACTGCCCTGGGTGAGTTTGTTGATGTCAATATTTTTTCCATCCTGCGATAAATAATTTACACTCATGATCAACACGGCAGGATTGTTATTTACTTTCAAACTATCGCCGGCTAACGGCTGCCCTTTTGTAATGAGACGAACATACAAAGTATTACTTCCTTTATTGGTGATGATCACATTACTGCTGTTCTGATTTTTAAATACAAGTGGCAACTGTTTGACGTAGGTGGCTGAATTAATTTCTGTTTGTTTGCCATCAATATTTGCAGTGGAAATTATTTTTGCACCACTGGGATTTTTGCCACAGAATTTTGCAATGGCAATTAAACTGTATGCAGTTGTTTGTGTGCTGTACCAATAATCCTGGGATAGTTTGGCAGCGATCTGCCTTAACAACTCTTCGGCTTTTGCCTTTCTGCCAAGCAAGGTTAATGTTTCTAATACCATGGCTTCATCCCTGGTGTCGGAACCATAAGTAAAGCCGGGATTTTTTCTTGCATCAAATGTTGTAGAAAGCCCACTGATAAGGCTTTGAGCAATATTATCCTGGCCTGCTAATTTATACGTTGCTGCCAGGCGCCATTTAGCTTCCGGCGATAGATATTTAAATTCTTTCAGGCGGTTCATAGCGCCAAGCTCCGGCGCTTTTTCCAATGCCAATGTATACAACCGGTACGACTGTGAAAGATCGCCGCCATAAAAATTAGTTGTAGATGGCACCCAGGTATTTGCTTTTCCACGCTGATAATTTTTCCATTGCTGCAACATATAATCGCTTACCAGATAACCATTGCTTTGAGCTTCCACTAAAAAATGTCCTGCATAATTAGTTCCCCAATCATCACTCTCCGGTTCGCCGGGCCAGTAACTGAAGCCACCATCGGGGCGCTGAAAATTCTGCAGTTTTGCTATACCGGCTTTTACATTTCTATCTACCTGGGCTTTTTTATAATCATCCAGGTCTGTCAATTGATTTAAAACCAATTGGGGGAAAACTGCCGAGGTTGTTTGCTCAATACAGCCGTGTGGATATTCTATCAAATAATCTAAACGCTTTTGTAAATTCATAGATGGTATGCTTGATATCTCTATAGTAGCCGAACTTGTAGAAGCAACACCAATAGGCGCTGCAGCAGTTTTCCATTGCTGGCCTGGTGCCAAAGTAATTTCACTGATACTGGTAACCGGTGGATTTGGATTGCGGATATCCAGTTCTACTTCATAGTCTGCTTTTTCGCTACCGGATGTAGCTACCAGCTTTACTTTTCCAATACCAACATTTGACTTTACCCGTACATCATAATACAACATTTCTTCGCCGGGCTGGGAGAAATTCAGGCTTTGAACATTTGAGCCTACAACTTCTAAAAAAGGATTTGCCTGTAACGAGACATTTACTTTCCTGATATTATTTTCCATTGCAAAAATGGTGACGGGCAATTTTATTGTTTCGCCGGGGCCCAGCACTCTTGGCATGGTGGCCAGCATCATCAATGGTTTTTTAACTGAAATAGCTTTTTCCGCAGCGCCATAACTTCCATCATGCGCCGCTACCACCATTGCCCTTACTGAACCGATATAAGATGGTAAAATGAAGTTTTGTTTTTGTGTCTGGTTCCTGCTTAAATGGAATGGGCCCAAAAATTTTACTACGGGCACAAACCGGTTAGCTTTTTTTTGCGATAACGGCCCGGCATCTGCATCTCCGCCGATGGTAAGGATACGCTCCAGGTCGCCACCCCATGCGCCTATTACGTAATCGAACATATCAAAACTTTTTACGCCCAGCGCTTCTCTTGCATAAAATGCATCATGCGGATTGGGCGTTTTAAACCTGGTGAGATCAAGCAAACCTTCATCAACAATTGCCACACAATAGGTCATCTCTTTTCCATTTTGTTCGCTTACAGAAAACGAAACATTTTGTTCCGGACGAATGGTATTGGGAATATTAATGACTGGATTAAGGAGGGTGTTTTTATCTTCTACAAAAATGGGGATAGAGCCATACATTCTTATCGGAAGATCATTGATGGTTTGAGAGTGTGGCTGCAACAGGCTTACCGTTGCGTATACATTAGGGGACATTGTTCCATCTGCTTTAAACTTTACAATGGTTTGCCCCTGCGAAGTTTCCTGCCAGAATGTTTTGATTACTTTACTTCCGTTCTCAATGCTAACCAATACACGCCCGCCTTTACTGCTGGGGATGGTGAGTGAAACTTCATCACCAGTATTATATTTTGCTTTATTGGAAGTAAAAGAAAGCATTGATGCTGCTGACTGATCATCATTTCCTTCCCTGCTTTGCCAGCCCGGTTCATCAATGTATAATGCAGAGCCGGTTGTATGGCCACTCTTCAGGTCTTTTACTAAAACCAGATACCGGCCCCATTCATTTTCTGAAGTTCCAAAAGCCCACTGTCCCTTACCGTTAGTAAGATGAACCGTTTCTTTTTTTATTAATTTATTGTATTCATTTTGGGTAAAGTTGCTGAGGTTATCTCCATTATCATCCCACCACCAGCGCCATTGAATACGGTAAAACTCTACTTCCACATCATTGTTTCCGCTCAGCAGGTTTCCACGGCTATCCACATTTACAAGCTGGCTGGTATGCGTTTTTCCTGATAATAAATAATTAAATGGTTTCTCACCTTCCGGCAATTTTATACCGACATAACTTGTATACGGGCTGTAAG
>JBDUCK010000084.1:0-11165 GCA_040003485.1 Ferruginibacter sp.
CCGCCATTGACGCATATCTTGATAAATACCCAACTGCTAATAATACTAACGGCACAGGAGAAATTACTGCAGCTAAATTTAATTATAACCTCGGCATACCCGTGGGTGAGAACGGATTATTTTACAGCAATGCAGGATACGTAAGAAAAAAAGCTATCAGTAACGCAAATTACAGGCCTGCATATTGGCGCACTGATGCAGGATTACTGCACAAGCGTATACCAGGTGCACCAAATTATACCGGCGGTACCGATCCTTTATATGAAGGTTACATCGGGTATCAGCCTACTTTTGAAGGAGACCTGCAGGATTACAATGCCACCCTTGGTTTTAAAACTGAAAAAAATGGCTGGAAACAGGATGTAAGTTTTACAACAGGCGGCAACCAGCAGCTATATGCCGTAAACAATACGGTGAACCGTAGTTTGGGTGCAGCCAGCCCAACGTCATTTAAACCGGGCGGATTTAGGTTTTCACATATTGTGGGAAACTATGATCTATCTAAATCTATCTGTAATAATTTTGGAATAGCCTTTGGGTCAGAGATAAGAACAGAAACATTTGAAATTATTTCAGGTGATACTGCATCTTACTCACAGGAAGGGGCCAATTCCTTTCCAGGTATCCGCAAGGAAAATGCAACAACCAATAACCGGTTTAACTTTGGTGCATATGCTGATGCAAGTTGGGATATAACAAAAGATTTTCTTTTAAACGGCACGGTAAGGGCTGAAAAATACAGTGATTTTGGAAATACTTTTGTTTGGAAAGTATCGTCCCGGTATAAATTTTTAGATGATAAGATTATCATTCGTGGCTCAGCTTCTACCGGCTTTAGAGCTCCGACATTACACCAGATATATGACCAGTCTACACAAGCCTCTTTTGCCGGGGGATCCATTGTTTTATCTGGTTTATTTAATAACAGGAGCAAGCAGGCATTTGCTTTGGGTATCCCATTATTAAAACCCGAAAAATCTGATAATTACACTATTGGTTTAGGTCTTACTCCAACCAAGAACTTTAGTTTCACTTTGGATTATTATAATATTACCATTAAAGAAAGAATTGTATACAGTTCTTCTATTACAACGGAAGATAGAAAACTTGCAGTACCGACTACTGAGTTGGGAAGAATTCTAAAAGGCAACAGTGTGGGTGCAGGTAATTTTGATCTGCAGAGTGTGCAATTTTTCATCAATGGTATTAAAACAAGAACAACAGGGCTGGATTATGTAGCTAATTACCGGAATATTGCTTTGGGAGAAGGTAAACTGGGTGTTAATCTCGCTGGCAATATTACTTTAAGCAATGAAATACTGGGCAGCCCTAATGATCCGGACGCTATCAAGTCGGCTGGGACAACTATTTTAAGTACCCAAATAAAATCATTATTAACCAAGAGCAGGCCGAAATATAAAACAGTATTAGGATTAGATTACCATGTAAATAAGTTTAGCGCCAATCTTAATAATACTCTTTTCGGGCCAACAGAATTTCAAGACCTGGATAACGGGGGTAGCGACCTGGAAAATATTAAGCAGAAATTTAAAACAGCTGTTGTTACAGATCTAAACCTGGGTTATAATTTTACCGAAAAAATAAATTTATCTTTCACGGTAAATAATATTTTAAATATAGTTCCAAAATGGAAATTAGAAGCATTAAATGAAGCAGGGAAAACAGTGTTAAATGATCCAGCGGCTAAAAGTCTTCTCGAAGGATTTTTAGAATTCAGTGGACGCTACAGAATTCTCGCTTACAATGGTTCTCAGTTCAGCCAGTTAGGCACTACTTTCCAGGCGTCTTTAAATTTTAAATTCTAAGTACTTTTTTTATTCTTTAAGGGTGTGAAATTTTTTTCACACCCTTTTTATTTTTCAGCGTAAATTACCAAAGCACTTGCAGGCAGATTTACTTTGGCCCCGGCAAATTTTTTATCGAGAAGTTCAAACAACTCTGCTTTTATTTTTGCTTTCACCGCATCATCAGCTTTGCTAAGCGCACCTACTACAGGAGCAGCTACTTCATTCTGCATATTCCAGTATGTTTCGTTGGTTTCGCTGTTTAATGTTGTTGTTATCTCATTTAACGAAATGTTTTTTAGCCCCGCCTCTTTAAATAATCCTGCTATTAATCCATCTGCAGCACAACGAAACATACCAGGAGCTCCGGGTTGGGGTGGGGACATCTCTATGTTTTTATTAAGAATGCCCATAATCCCTGTAACCCAAAAATTCTTTTCCGGCACATTCCACACAGATACGGCAATTCTTCCACCGGGTTTAAGCACTCTTGCCATTTCTTTGGCGGCCATTAGCATATCCGGAAAAAACATAAAGCCAAAACGGCAACTGATCGCATCAAAACTATTATCTGCAAAGGGTAATTCGCAAACATCTGCAACTTTTGTTTCAAAATTTTTTATACCCCGCTTTGCGGCATTTTCATCCGCTACCTTAAGCATATCTTCTGCAAGATCAATACTGATAACTTTTCCTCCATTTAGCATAGCAGCAATAGTCAATCCCGGTTCGCCGGTGCCTGCGGCAACGTCTAATATTACATCATCATTGGCCGGTTTCAGCAAGCGGATCATTTCTGCACCCATGGGTTTTAAAAATTCCATAACCAACCCATCCCATTTTTTCCAACCTCCTGAAAATTTATTCCATGTCTCTTTTTGCTGTTCCCGTATTTGTTCCAGTTGTGCTTCCATAAAATTTAATTAGTAATGATTGAAGAATCTATTTTCAACATTTAGTTTGTTTAAAGGGAGTAAATGTAATTAATTCAGGATTCAATTAAAAGCTAATAATAGATTTTTTGTAAGTGAATTTATTTGTGAGTGGAGTCTCTAAAAAATTCAAATTTGAAATAAAAAAAGACGAGAGCACAGCTTTCATTGTAGAACTTCTGGTATTGAAAATGAATTAATTTACCATCTTCATCAATTCAATTTTACCTCAAATAATTTGGGCCATCTTTTACCCGTAATAAACATTGTTTTAGAAGTAGAGTCGTAAGCAATACCATTTAATACGTCAGTCCTGTCCGGTATAATTTCTGTTGCTTGTAATAAATTTGTCATAGTCATTTTACCTACTACGTGGCCGCTTTCAGGATCTATCTTTACAATAAAATTTGTTTGGTACACATTCGCATAAACAAAGCCATCAATATATTCCAGCTCATTCAGTTCTTCTACCGGACCATTATCATCTTCTACTGCCAACGTGTTTTTTACCTTAAAATCATCAGGATTTACAAAATATAAATTTGCACTGCCATCGCTTACAATAAGCTCTTTACCATTATTCGTAATGCCCCAACCTTCGTAGGGCCATGCCAATGTTTTTATTGGATTCTCTATATCTTTTAAATCATACACATATACAATATTGCTTTGCCAGGTAAGCTGGTAAATTTTATTGTTGAAGATATTGATGCCTTCGCCAAAAATTTTATCGCTCCCCATCAGGTGTTTTTTTTCTACATTACCTGTTTTGTAATCTGTTATACGAAGCGAAGAAGTTTCATAATCGCCCGTACCTTCATACATTTTGCCATTAAATAATTGCAACCCCTGGGTATAAGCGCTGGTGTCATGAGGATGCTGGGCTATAACTGTATAAGCAATATTTTTTGGTGCGGCAATTCCTGATGTTGGCGGAACAATACTTGGATCAGATTCAGGAGTATCATTATTACCACTACAGGCAGAAAATAAAGCGGCTATGGTTACTACTGCAATAAATTGTTTCATCAGATTTTTAAAATTGTAATGGCAAAAATAGGGAACTGCCCCCCTGGTACCATGTAATTATTAAATAAAATCAATTAAAATTTTGTTATTGAAAAAATTAAGCTATTTTTGATTTACCTCTGAGTCAATATTACCACATCCTCCAAAATGGTTAATACGGTCTCACCTTCCAATTAAATGCAGTTTTATATTAGCTGTACCTATCCTTGATATTCCCTCCTGGTTTCCATTATCTGTTTTAAAACTATTTTTTTCACTTTTAGCTAACAAAAGAATGAAATTTATAGTAGGCTTTGCATTTTTTATATGTTGCCATTTAACAATGATGTCACAACGTGTATGCAACACCGTAATGCCTTCAGGCAGCTTTGAGGTAAATACCGTAAATGGTTTTAATGATCATAGCAGGGATACTGTACCAAACGAAATAATTAATATCCCGGTAGTAGTGCATATAGTTTATAAAACTTCCGCACAAAATATTACTGATGCCGAGGTTCTTTCACAGATCGCTGTGCTTAACCAGGATTTTAGGTTAAAAGCTGCCGGGGTTTTAAATATTCCGCTGGCATTTAAAGGGTTTGCAGCAGATGCCCGGATAAATTTTTGCCTGGCACAGGTAGATCCCACAGGCCATACTACTAAAGGGATTGTACGCAAGTATACCAATAATGATTATTTTTTAGACGATGCAATAAAATTTTCTGCCCAGGGTGGGGATAATGCCTGGGATAGTAAAAAATATCTGAACATCTGGGTTTGCTATTTATTTGGGCGTAGCCTTGGTTATTCATCTATCCCCGGCGGCCCTGCAGATAAAGACGGGGTAGTAATTACCACCGATGTGTTTGGTACCATAGCCCCACTTCGTACCCCTTTTGATAAAGGCCGTACCGCCACCCATGAAATAGGCCACTGGCTTGGGCTCAAGCATCTATGGGGTGATGAAGATTGTGGCAGCGATGATGTGGATGATACACCAAGTCAACGCTTCAGCAATTATTATTGTCCAGCTTTTCCACACGTTACCACATGCTCTCCTAACGCTAACGGAGACATGTTTATGAATTTTATGGATTTTACGGATGATGCCTGCATGAGTATGTTTACCCAGGGACAAAAAGCTAAAATGCGGGGGCTCTTTGCTCTTAATGGCCCAAGGAATTCTTTTCTAAATTCTTTTGCATGTGATTCTTCGCTGGCCACCGGAGGGCCTTTGCCTTCAGATACTACAATAAACGAAGTAAAACCTACAGCAGCAGATGAAATTAATATTTATCCAAACCCGGCACGGGAAATAATAAATATACGTGCTAAAAATATTTTAACGTTAAAAGGTAAAACAGCAAAACTTGTTACAATTACCGGTAAGTTGGTGAAGCGGCAGACTTTACTCTCTAATGTGGAGAGAATAGATGTCAGCCAACTTTTGCCAGGTATTTATTTTCTAAAGATCGGGGAAGGAAATACCAGTAAAGTTTTTAAGATCATAAAATTGTAACGCATTAAGAAATAGTTTTTTTATATATCACATTTCTATCTGCCAGGTAATTAATAATAAAATCAAAACAGGTTTCTTGCTTGCCTACCAGCTCTGGCGGGAAGACACCTTTTTCAGAAAATAAATTATTTACCAAAAGGTTTACTGCTGCAGTGCAGGTGTAGCCTGTAGTCCTGCTCATAGAAGCTGTTTTGGAAGGTGCGTCATATTCATCGAACAGAAAATATTCTACAGTCGTTTGTTTATCATTCATTTTCCCTTTAATGATTATTTTCATTAAAGTAAACTCGGCTTCAGCGGGCTGTAGTTTCCATTTGTCAAATAATAGCGCCGATGTAAAATCGATCGGCCTGATTTTATTTCCTTTTATTTCCATTGCTGTTTCATCAAAAAAACCAGCTTTCTGTAGAGCTTTTATCAAATCTATATGCCCGGGATATCGCAGGGTTTTTTCTTTCATATTCGGAATATGGCTCATCGTAAATAAAATGCTGCGTAACCCATCTGTATTGAAGGATTCTAACGTACCTGCGTGTTCAAAATCTATCAGTTCAGCATCGCTTAGGGCAGGCTTTGTTACAATATGCCCGTTTTCAACATACCTGGCGGGCCGGGTATATTCTTCAATTACATCCACCGGTGAAAAGGGCGCTTTATATTCAAAGGGTTTTATCCTTTGTTTTGGCAAGCCACCAACCATACATTCAAAACTATCAATCACCATCTGTTCATTATAAAATCCGAGGATAAGATTGCTCATACCCGGTGCCACTCCGCAATCCACAATGGCAGTAACATTCAACTTTTTTGCCAGTGCATCCAACAGCAATGCATCTTCAGGAAAGAAAGAAATATCCACAACATTTTTGCGGGCCTGTATAATGGCTTCTAATGTATTGTATCCCATAAAGCCGGGTACGGCATTTACTACAAAATCAAACCCTGCTAACAGTTCGGCATACCCGCTGTATTTTTTCAGGTCGGTTTTAAGCGTTTTTACTTTACCCCCTTCATTTAATACCGCCAAATTATTTTGATTTATATCAAATGATGTAACCTCAAAATTATCGGCAAGGTCCATTGCAATGGTACGCCCTACCATGCCTGCACCTAATACTGCTATCTTCATTTTTTTATTTTTGTAATGACAATACTACTGTTTTTTGTTAATATAATTTAACGATGAATTTAGCCGGCTTGCAACTAATTTTGTCGTCTAAGTTTTTAAACCCATTTATATGAAAAAATTTACTTTTTTAATGCTGGCTTTTGCTGCAGTATCATTTGCAAACGGCCAGGGCATTTTTGGCAAAATTAATAAAGCCCTAAATAAGGATAGCAGCAATAAAATACTTAACAGCATTGGTAAATCTTCTGCCAGCGGAAAGGGGTTAAGTAATGATGACATTATTAACGGGCTTAAAGAGGCATTAAGCGTTGGTGCAGAGAATACTTCAAAAACTCTGGGCACAACAGATGGATTTTTTAAAAATGCAGCACTTAAAATACTAATGCCTGCAGAAGCACAAAAAGCAGAAAAAACCTTACGCCAGTTTGGAATGGGAAATTTGGTAGATAAAGCAATTTTATCTATGAACCGTGCAGCTGAAGATGCAGCCGGCGGCATTTCTGCTATTTTTATAAACGCCATAAAACAAATGACCCTGACAGATGGTTTAAAAATATTACAGGGTGGCGATTTTGCTGCCACAGATTATTTAAAGAACACCACCACGGCCCAACTTACAGAAAAAATGCGGCCTGTTATTGAAGCCTCTTTAGCAAAAGTAAATGCTACCAATTATTGGAAGGATGTATTTACAACCTACAATAAGTTGTCATTTTCTAAGCAGCCGGTCAACACAGATCTGTCTTCTTATGTTACAGAAAAATCGATGACAGGTATTTTTTATTCCATAGGGCAGGAGGAGCAAAAGATCAGGAAAGATCCGGCAGCACAGGTTACAGATTTGTTGAAGAAAGTGTTTGGAAAATAATTTTAATTTTATTTATGCAAAAGAGGGTCATACTTTATGATCTTCTTTTAATTTGTAAAATATAAATGCAAACAGGAATAACTCAAATGCTATAAGAAATTCTCAAATATACCTGCAGCACGAGTTTTTCTTGGCTTTATCCCGGTGTTAATAATTGCTCAAAGAAAGCGCCTATATTATTCACCCTATCTATAAAATGCAGTTCTAAAATCCAATGTCTGTTATTTCCGTATTTGTCTTGCTGAAGTATATCTGTATGGTTGCCGGGATGCACATCTAGACATAAATCATTAGGATCGTCTGGCTGTTCGTGTGGGTAACTGCCAATAATATGCCCTGCGATGGCGTTTCCAAATTCGTAGCCATAGCGTTTTGCCAGGCCGGTGGCATAATTAAAAAAATCTGCACCGGTAAGTTTATCCTGTTTACAATACCAGGCATTTCCTTCGTGCCAGGCTGCTTCTACATCTCTCTTTATCTTTTCTTTCAAAGGGTCGTTTCCTAAAACGTATGTTCTTCCTAGGTCGGCTTCCCAACCTTCAAAAACGGGGTGAAAATCAAAAAATAATATATCAGTATCTTGTATGATGAGATCTGGCGGGTCTGAAGCATAAGGTTGCAGCGTGTTGACGCCGGTTCTTACAATTTTTTTACCCCAATGGGTTTCTACTCCAAAATCTTCTTTGGCAATTTGTACAATTTCATCTGCCAGCTGTTTTTCAGATTTTCCCGAAACAATCAATCCCCGTTCTTCTACTGTATTAAATAACGCTTTGGCTTTTTGTTCTGCCAGCATCATTTTTTGTGTTACTCCGTTCATGATTTTATTTTTATAATTTGTGCAGATAAAATGTTTGGTTTATAAAATTAAAGGGCTAATTATTCATGTCTTTGCCATTCTCCAGGTCCCTGATATTTCTTTCTACCTCCAGCTTGTTTCCTCCTTTGGCTTGTGGCAAAGCAAGCTGCGCAAACCTTAGCGCTTTTTTATAATCACCCAAAGCCGAGTAGGCGCTAGCCATGCCTAAATTGGTAAAAAGGGTATTAGGAAATTTATCAAAATTCATTTTAAATATTTCAAAAGCTTCTTTATATCTTTTGGTATTAAGCAAACCGGTAGCATAAATGTATGCTTCCAGTTGGTCAGCATAAGGCATAGCTTTTTTCATTATTTCATCAGCTTCACCTTGTCGCCCAAGGCTGTCAAGTATAGCGGCTTTGTTTTGCCATGGGGTAAAGCTCATGCTTCCACCGAACCGAAAACTCGTTGCACTATCGGCCCACATTAAACCTTCCTCCAGGTTTGTTTTATTATCCGCACAATAAGCCGCAGCTTGGTTCCAGCCCTGCCACAATCCTGGTAAAGCTTTATCAGCCCGCAATTCTTTTCTAAAAGATGCTAGCTGGATTTTTACCAGGTCTACCTCAATTTTAAAAGGGATCATCAGCTTTTCCCATTGTAATTCTATCGTTGCATCTGCAGCCGTTTGGTGGGTAAATTCATACTTAAGCCATTCCACACTTTTATCAGTTTTTACCGGCTTTACCATTACACGTAAAGCATCCTCAGCCGGGTCATAAAAAAAATTCCCCCATGATGTTGAATTTTTTGAGAAGATAAGGGTGCACTCATCGGGCCCGTAAGCAATAAAAAAGCCATACCTGCCGGCTGGTAGATACTGCCCCTCAATTTTAATATCTGTGGTAAATTCAATGGTAGTATTTTCATTTGCACCGGCACGCCAGGGTGCAGGTTTTTTAGCTCCATACCCAAGGTCGGTATAACCAACCGGAATGAGTTCGCCCCAGATATGGCCCTCCCTTTTTTTAACCCCCGGGCGGTTGTAATGAATGATGATCTCCGCAATACCAATCTGCTCACTTACCGATGCTTTTTTATTGCCACCCTTTGGGTTAGCCGTTAGTTGGGCATCAGCAAATCCGGCAAAAGATAATTGGAGAGAAAGAAATAACAAACACGGTTTAAAATAATTTTTCATAATTCCTTTTAGTTTAATGATACTGTCTTAAAAATAATAAGCCACATCAATCACGGTTGTACACTGCGTTTTATAAAATCTGTTGTTACAATTGATGCAAATTCATTATGTAAACTTGCAAGTGCCGTTTCGTGAATAAGTGCTGCGGGGTAATTTTTTCCATCAACTCCTGTTTTATTAAAAGCTGCTGTTGCATCGGAAACCAGGAAGGTTTGGTAGCCTAAGTTCCCAGCCATTCTTGTGGTTGTTGAAATACAATGATCAGTTGTTAAACCGGCAATTACCAGTTCAGTAATTCCGGCTTTATCAAGTTGTGCCTGTAAATCTGTGCCAATAAATGCACTGTTTACCTTTTTCTTTATTATTGGTTCGCCCGCAATTGGCATTACTAAATTATTAAAGGCATTACCGGCATTTGTTTCATGAAGCAAAGAAGCCGGATTGGATGAGCAATGCTGAATATGAAAAACAGGAAGATGCTTTGCCCGCCAAAATTTAAGTAACTCTGCTGCTTTTGATTCAGCCTCAGGGTTATTGCGTTCCTCTCCCCAATATTCAATATTGGCAAACCCTTTTTGAATATCAACAAGTATCAATGCCGGCTTCCCCGATTGTAAACTATTCATTTTATAAAATTCATACAGGTGCAAAACAAAATGATTTTAGTGATTAAATAAAATGCTTAGTTTTGATTGACTGATACTTTAATTTGATTGCGATGGATATTCAGCATCTTAAAAATTTCCTGGTTTTATGTACTACGCTTAATTACAGAAAGGCTGCAGGGCAGATAAATATTGTACAGCCGGCGTTGAGCCGGCAGATACAGTTACTTGAAAAAGAAGTGGATGTTTTATTATTTAACAGAAATAATCGCACGGTTACTTTAACTGAGGCAGGCCTTTTTTTTGAAAAAGAGACAATAAGAATTTTACAGGATTTAGATAAAATAATATTGCGGGCAGCGCAACTGCACAATGGCCAAGCCGGCGAAGTAAGAGTTACACACGCAAGCTCTGCAATGAATACAGTGGTGCCTTCTTTTTTAATTAATGTAAAAAATAAATGGCCAAACCTTAAAACTATTGTGCAGGAAACATCAAACTTTCACCAGATAGAAATGCTGCTGACCCGTAAAACAGATATCGGCATTGCTCCCAACATTATATTACCCGCAGAAGCTAACTCCCGGGTTTTATACAGAGAAAATTTTGTGTTGATTTTGCCTAGCGGGCACCCTTTGTCAAAAAAGAAATTAACTGATTTATCGGTATTAAAAAACGAAACATTTATTTTGCCGCAACTAAGCACCGGTACGGGATATGTAGAAACCATTTTACAGATTTGCAGAAGCTTTGGTTTTATTCCAAAGGTAGCACATGAGTCGGCACACTCCAATGCGGTAATGCGCCTCGTAGAAGCTGGTCTGGGCATTTCAATTGAACCCATCTCCTCTGTACGGGGCGTGAATATGAATATCAAATTAATCGAATTAAAAAGTGTTTCTCAAAAAGCGGAAATGCTGCTCTTTTGGTTGAGGGAACGGGAAGAAGAACTAAGCAGGTTTATAACAATGTTTTAAACAGAACCAAACAAAAAGCAATTAGACAACTAGGGCAGTTGATAACAAGGTATTGCCCAAAGCGGTACTGACGAAAAATTCTAATGTACATTTGTGCTTATCAAACATTAAAATGATAAATCTTTTTTCCAAAATACAAGAAAGTAGTTTATTTAAAAAAATAGAAATAAACGAGCTGCTGTTTGTTGAATATACCTGCATGCAGGAAGAAACCAAATTCGGGATATGGTCACACAATAATTATTTCGCCTTTATATCTGCGGGTAAAAAAATGTGGAAGTCAATTTATCATTCGTATGAAGTGGACGAAGGAGATATC
>JBDUCK010000365.1:0-3301 GCA_040003485.1 Ferruginibacter sp.
ACACAAAACAAAAGGCATAGTACTACGGACCATTAAATATGGCGAAACCAGCCTGGTGGTAACTGTTTTTACAGAAAAGTTTGGGGTACAAACCTATATGGTAAACGGAATTAGAACGGCAAAAAAATCAGGTGCTAAAGCCGCCATGTACCAGCCTGCTGCATTGCTTGAAATGGAAGTTTATCACAATGAACTAAAAGGCATGCAGCGTATTAAAGAAAGCAACTGGGCTGTTTTATATAAAAATATTTTAAGTGATGTAATTAAAAACAGTATTGCTTTATACATGGTAGAATTGTTATACAAAACTTTAAAACAACCAGAACAAAATGCCGACCTGTTTTATTTTTGTGAAGATGCATTACAAGAGTTAGATGTCGCACCCAATAATATTGCAGCCAATTTTGCTCTATATTTTTCACTGCACCTTACACATTTTTTTGGTTTTAAAATAAGTAACCTGCATAGCAAAGCTTTAAATGAAACGCTTTTATTTGTTGATCTTCTGGAAGGTTGCTTTACTTACCAGCAACCGGCTCATCCTAATTTTATCTCGGGGGAAAATGCTTTAATAACTTCAGAGCTATTAAAAATAATGCAGCCCCATGAGCTTAGCCAGGTAAAATTAAATCATATAAAAAGAAGAGAGTTGCTGCTAAAATACCAGGATTATTATGCCCTGCATATTGCCGATTTTGGCCTAATGAAAACGTTGACCGTATTAAATGAAGTGCTGGGGTAACACTTCGTCATAAAAATAATATTTATCCGCACCGCAATAATTTTCTTAATTTATATGATCCTTTTTACACTCCGATTTTCTATTAAAATAACACCAGGTTTTTTTCCTTTTTCAAAACTGCCATAAGTGTTTTCTATTCCTACTGCTTTTGCACCGTTTAGTGTTGCCCATTGTAAAAGTGTAGCAGGTGCTAATGAAGGAAAGTTTTTTTGCAGCGTATTTATTTCTTCTAAAATACTTAGCTGATCATTTGATGCAAGGCTATCAGTGCCTAAAACAATCATATCCGGGTTTGCTGATAATAAATTTACATCGGGCAAACTATTACTGATATAAAGATTGGCATTGGGGCAGAGACAGTAATACAAAACGCAGTTTGTTTTTTCAGCATAACTGTTAGCAAATTCTGTATCGCCTTTAGTAGTTGCAACATTATGCACCAGTATAATTTTTTGCCCTTTAGTAAAATAAGGCAGGTAAGTCTGCAAACTGGTTTTTCCCGTTGATTTAAAAAATGAAATATCAATATTCATTTTTTCATACATTCTTAAAAAATCGCCTGTTCCATTTTCAAACAATTCATTCTCGGCTGGTATTTCCTGGTTATGAATGGTCAAAAGATTATTGCCTGGAAAGGCATCGATCATCCCGAACATTTCCGGTGACACTGAATAAGGAGCATGAGGAGCAATGGAGTTTGATAAAAAATTTTCTGCATATGAATGATAAAAATCTACGCTTCGCTGAAAACGTATTGTAGCTACTGATGGTGGAAAGCCACTAGCCTCGATGAAATTATGGTAATATAAATTCCCTTTTATTTTTTGTGAAATTGTTAAGCTGTTATTACAAATATCTCCAACCGCAACAATGCCGTTTTTATACATTTCATTTTCTGCAGCTTCAATGGCTGCCAGGATCAGGCCTTCCCCAAAATGCCGCTCTGTAACTACTTTAAAAACAAAATCGACCAAGCCAGTTTTTTTTGGAATAAACCCTTTAAGATGCGAAAGCTCCAGGTGGCAGTGGCAATTAACAAAGCCAGGGCTAAGTATACCGGTATACGTTTCAATATTGTCTCCGGCATTATCAGGATTTACCATATCTATTATTACGCCTGTAAGATCTGTTATTAATACCTGGTTATCGGTTAATAGCTCATGCCCGGTAAAAATTTGATCTGCTTTAAATTTTCTGTACAAATTGATTGATTGATATAATGTAAATTTGCCGCCTGATATTGCAAAACGCAATTAATGCTTAATACGCTATGCCGTACAAGTGAGTGACACAACGATGATGAGTGATGTTACTAAAGCCTGTACAAAAATAAAATTACACTATGTTAGATAAACTGGATGCTATAAAAGGAAAATTTGATAACCTCGGCGTTGCACTTACCAATCCGGATATTGTGAGCGATAACAAAAAGTACAGCGCTATGAGCAAGGAATACCGTAGCCTGGAAAAGATTATAAATGCCCGTGATGAATATGTAAAGACGTTGGATAATATTGAATTTAATAAAGAAGTACTAAACGATGATGATGAGGAAATGAGGGAAATGGCCAAGAAGGAACTACCTCTTTTGGAAGAAAAAAAAGAAGCCATGGAAAAGCAGCTGCGAAATATGCTGATACCAAAAGATCCTTATGATGAAAAAAATGCCATCCTGGAAATAAGGGCTGGTACAGGTGGTGATGAAGCTTCGCTATTTGCCGGGGACCTGTTTAGAATGTACATAAAATATTGCGAAAAGAAAGGCTGGAAAACTGCATTGCTAAGTGAAAGTGAAGGTACCGTTGGTGGATTTAAAGAGGTGCAGGTAGAGGTTGTTGGCGATGATGTATATGGCACTTTAAAATTTGAAAGCGGAGTGCATAGAGTACAGCGTGTGCCAGATACAGAAGGTAGTGGCCGGGTACATACCAGTGCCGTTACTGTGGCCGTAATGCCGGAAGCGGAAGAGGTAGATTTTGAACTGAAAGAAAGCGATGTAAAAATGGAGACTGCCCGTAGTGGAGGTGCCGGCGGCCAGAATGTAAATAAGGTAGAAACAAAAGTATTCCTTACCCATAAACCTACCGGTTTGGTAGTAATGTGCCAAACGGACAGATCGCAATTGGGCAATAAACTAAAGGCAATGGAAATGTTGCGTACAAAACTGTATGATGAAGAAGTGCGGAAGGCAGAGGAAGCAACATCACACCTGCGGAAAAGCCTTGTAAGCACGGGTGACAGAAGTGCAAAAATAAGAACCTATAATTTTCCACAAGGCCGTGTAACTGATCACCGGATTGGGCTTACCGTATATAACCTTGATAGTGTGCTTAACGGTGAGGTGCAGGAATTTATAGAAGCCCTGCAATTTGCAGAAAATGCTGAAAAACTTACCGCTCAGCAATAAAAACAGCTTGCATTTTTAAATGGGTTGATGTGGCTTTAATACTACGAAGCTTTTCATTTTCGTCTTTTAAAAACAACCTGCGGCCGAAGACCTGTAGTTTACAAAATTTTAACACCGAGGCATTTTTTTTGGCACCTCATTTGCAAATAGGT
>JBDUCK010000085.1:0-11113 GCA_040003485.1 Ferruginibacter sp.
TTGCTGATTGCAATTACAAAATCTTTTTGCAGCATATCGGGATTGTATTGCTCCAGTTCACTTCTTAAAACTTCAAATTCTGCGGCATGGTCTTTACTATCGGCAGGGATTAAAAACAGTAAAATAGAATTGCGTTCTATATGCCTTAAAAACCTGTGTCCAAGGCCCTTCCCTTCTGCAGCGCCTTCAATGATACCCGGCAGATCTGCAATGCAAAAACTTTTTCCATCCCGGTAATCTACAATACCTAATTGCGGCACCAGCGTGGTAAAAGCATAGTCTGCAATTTTAGGTTTTGCTGCGGTTATGCGGCTTAGTAAGGTACTTTTTCCCGCATTGGGAAAACCGACTAAACCCACATCGGCTAATACTTTAAGTTCTAAAACTTTAAAGCCTTCTATTCCATCTTCGCCTGGTTGTGCATATTCGGGTGCCTGGTTGGTAGATGTTTTAAAATTGCTGTTGCCCAGGCCGCCACGACCACCCTTCATTAAAATAATTTCCTGCCCATCTACCAGGATTTCTCCTTCCGTTTCGCCCGTTTCATCATTTTTTGCAATAGTGCCAAGCGGTACTTCTATAATAATATCTTTTCCAAATTTGCCTGAAGAGTTATTGCCAGCGCCATTTCCGCCATCTTCTGCCAACACATTTTTAAAATAACGTAAATGCAGCAAGGTCCATAATTGAGTATTCCCTTTTAAAATAATATGTGCACCACGGCCACCATCGCCACCATCCGGTCCACCTTGTGCCGTAAGTTTGTTACGCATAAAATGCTTGCTGCCGGCACCACCGTGACCACTTCTGCAAAATATTTTTATCTGGTCTACAAAATTTGATCTTTCCATTGGCGCAAAGGTGAGAAAAAAATAATCATTTAACTTGTAATGGTAAAATTAAGAATATGAAACTTCTTTTGTCTTTAGCTATAAGCATTTTACTAAGCAGTTATTCCTGTAACCATACCAAAACCAAGGATTCCAATACGGCAAAGGATACTGTTGTGGAGTTTAAAATAAATGAGGCGCCAGCAGTAAAAACTGTGGATTCATTGCAGCCTCAAAAAGTGGCTGTAGATATTGTAAAAGAAGAGGAGGCAAAAGAACCAGTAACCAGCAAAACTGTTTCAGAAAAATTTCCGGCCTGTATTAAAAATATGATTGAAGGATTTGAAAAAGAAGAAAGACAAAACCCACCACGCAGTGTATATAGTTACAGCTACAGTGGCAAAACTGTTTATTATGTTCCTGCTGTATGCTGTGATAATTTCAGCGATTTGTATGATGCCAATTGTAAGCTAATAGCGCACCCCGATGGAGGTTTTACAGGCAAGGGAGATGGTAAGCTGCCAGATTTTATTAGGGAAAGAACCAGGGAAAAAGTTTTGTGGCGTGATGAGAGAAAATAATAATGCCTATCTGCTGCCAGGGGGAAAATAACATTTTTTCCTATAAATAAAACAGGAAATAAATAATCATTACATGATCTCTACCAGGCATCAAATATTTATGGAAGTTGCATCAGGCGGTAGCTTTTCCAGGGCCAGTAAAATATTATTTATAAGCCAGCCGGCGATTAGTAAACATATTAAGGCAATTGAAGATCATTACAAACAAACGTTTTTTGAAAGAAAGGGAAGTAATATTAAATTAACTGCCGCCGGTGATTTATTGTTCAGGCGTTTAAAAGAAGCCAAAAAAATTCAGGACCAGTTAGAATTCGAATTAAGTACGCTTACAAATAAATTGAAGGCAAAAGGCGAATTAAAACTTGGCGCAAGCACAACAGTGGCTTTATATATTATTCCCAAAATGCTTTCCGGATTTCACCAAAAGTATCCGGGTGTTAAAATAAATTTATTAAACCGTAACACAGATACGATTGTAAAAGCGCTGCTTGATGAAGATATAGACATTGGTATTGTGGAAGGAAAGAAAAAACTTTCTTCAATCATTTATCAATCCTTTATAAAAGATGAAGTGCTGGCGGTATGCAGTGCAAAAAGCCCAATTGCAAGAAAAAGAAATTTGAGTCTGGAAGAGTTTAAAGCTACGCAGATTGTGCTTAGAGAACAGGGCTCGGGTACGTTGGATGCGATAAAAGATGCCCTTGAAAAAAGGGGGATAAAATTGTCCGGGTTAAAAGTCGGGGTTCGCCTGGCGGGAACAGAAGCGTTGAAAAATTTTTTAAGAGAAGATGAGTGTCTTGGATTTTTGCCGAAAGGCTCTGTTACGAGAGAATTAAAAGACGGTGATCTTGTTGCTATCAAAATTGAAAACCTGAAAATTGAAAGAAATTTCTTTTTTATACAAAGGCGTGGGGCCGATAACAATGAATTAAATAAATCATTTATAAAATTCTGCAAGGGAAGCATATAACTATTAGTTATAGACCATAATAAAAAAGTATGCGATAAGTTATAATGCCAAACGTAGTTTTACGAAATGATAACTCTGGCAAAACCACTTTCAGCAATAAGTTCATTTCATTGCTCCCAATGTAATAAAGAATACCCCGCCGATGAAATTCAAACTTACGCCGGCTGTTGTAATCAACCGTTAGTTGCTGATTATTATCTTTCCGATGATATAGGAAAGGAAATTATTAACCCCACTGATTTTACAATGTGGCGTTACGCTGCAGTACTGCCGGTATCAGACAAAAGCAATATCGTTTCCCTTGGAGAAGGGATGACCCCAATTTTGCCATTGAGCAAGTTAGCGGCTAAGCATGGTATTAATGATGTAGTGATGAAGGATGAATCCTTTAACCCGACCGGCTCTTTTAAGGCAAGAGGCATAAGCATGGCGGTTTCCAAGGCAAAAGAATTTAATATAAAACGTTGTATTATTCCAACTGCGGGAAATGCCGGCGGTGCCTTAGCGGCTTATTGTGCAAAAGCCTCTATTGACTGTACCGTTGTGATGCCGCAGAAAACGCCGGAAATATTTAAGCAGGAGTGTATTTTATACGGAGCTGAATTAATATTGGTGGATGGATTTATAAACGACTGTGCTAAAAAAGTAGAACAACTGAAATCAGAGAAAGAATATTTTGATGTTTCTACCATGAAAGAACCGTACAGGCTGGAAGGTAAAAAGACAATGGGATACGAAATTGCAGAACAATGCGGATGGCAATTGCCTGATATAATTGTTTATCCTGCCGGTGGTGGTACAGGTTTGATAGGTATCTGGAAAGCCTTTAAGGAAATGCAGCAAATGGGCTGGATAACCGGGCCTTTGCCCCGGATGATTGCAGTACAATCTGCTAATTGCCCATCTATAGAATATGCAATTAAATATGGTTTTAACTGGAAAGAAAAATTGGAGCCTCATGCGTCTGTCGCAAATGGGCTGGTGGTTCCTTATCCTTTTGCAATGAATATGATCTTAAAAGTTTTGCAGGAGTCTGGGGGTGAAACATGCAGTATAAGTGAGTCGGAAATTATAACATCCCTTAAAGAACTGGCGGGCGAAGAAGGGATAATAGCTTCACCGGAAGGCGCCGCTGCATGGCAGGGCGTTTTAAAACTGGTTGTCCTGAAAAAAATACATCCTTCTGAAAAAATATTGGTATTAAATACAGGAAGTGGTTATAAATATCTGGATAATATTATGTGATGAAAATCGCCGCAGGCTGGCAGGTTAATCTGCAGCAAAAAGAAAAATTATTTTTTTGTTTCATTCCAGGTTTTATATTCTTTATGTACGGGTGTATAATTTTCAGGAAACTTTCTTAGCGGCTCACATTCTTTCCAGGTTTCCATCATTTGTTTTGGTAGCTGCTGGTACAAGGCAGTCCCTTCGGTTTTCCAGGCAAGCATTTCGGCTGTTACTTCTTTTAAAATTTTATGCGGATTGCCCACTACGATACTTCTGGCAGGAATAATACTATCGGCTTTTATAAGTGTTAAGGCACCCACTATACATTCATCGCCAAGCTGTACATTATCCATTATTACTGCGTTCATACCTACCAGTGAGTTACGCCCGATTGTAGCCCCATGAATAACAGCGCCATGACCGATGTGAGCTCCTTCTTTTAATAAAACAGTTACACCGGGAAACATATGTATAGTACAGTTTTCCTGCACATTGCATCCGTCCTCAATAATGATCTGGCCCCAGTCGCCACGTATGGCAGCACCGGGGCCGATGTAGCAATGTTTGCCAATAATAACATTACCGGTAACAGCGGCCTGTGGATGAATAAAGGAAGACTCATTTATAACAGGTTTGTATCCGTTGAATTCGTAGATCATATCAATGTTTTATTCGTTCTATAACAGGTTCCTTTAAACATTGCCACAACATGCTCATTCTGATTGGTAATTGTGATATGATACAAGCCTGTACTTTTCCCGTTGTGCAATTCTTTTGCTTCTGCAGTAAGTTCATCGCCAACATGTACGGGCTTTAAAAAATTTATAGAAGTATCCAGTGCAACAGATAATACATTACGGTTGTTGCAGGCAAATGCAAAGCAGCTATCGCCTAAAGAAAATGCAATGCCGCCATGCACAATGCCAAGGCCATTCATCATTTCGGGACGCACTGTCATTTTTATTTTGCTGTAACCTTCTGCAATTTCAATGATAGAAATGCCCAGCCACTGGCTGAAAAGATCATCGCTCATTACTTTTTTAATTACTTTTTCCGGAGAGGTTTTAGCTGCTTCAGTCATTTTTTTGAAAATTTTAATACTTATTAATTCCCTGTGTTTGTATAATGATAATATTGATAAATTACTGAAAAGTCATTAATTTTCAAAAATGCAGTATTTTTAATAATTGAACTACTTACTCCCTAAATATCTTTCATGAAAAAATTACTTACACTTTTTTGTCTTATTTCCTCATTCGGCAAATTTTATACAAGTTCTGCACAATGCAGCACTAATATTTTAATAAATGCAGATTTTGAAACTCCCGTTCAACCTGCGATTGGAAATAATTTATTAGGTGTGTTTACTTTTAATGGATGGGCAATAGCAGGAGGTCCGTTTAATGTAATAAAAACAGATGGCAGCAGCTACGGCGGTGGGCCGGACAACGCTAAAGATGGAACACAGTATGTGGATATAACCAACAGCGCAGGAACTTTGTACCAGGATTTCACCATTACCGGTGCCAATACAAACGTTTCCTTCGGCGGTTATTTTTCCAGTCGGGAGCAAAGCGGGGGATATATAGACTGGGTTGCCAGCATTGATATTATAGACCTGGGAACAAGTACTGTAGTGGCTACCTCTAACACACATAACTTTACCAATGCTGATGGCGCTGACCCTGCCCAGGAAACCTGGCATTATGTAAGTGGCGCTGGTATGCTGGCTGCTGGCAATTATCGCTATGTAGCCAATATTGGCGATTTTGGTAATTTTGATGCAGCATTTCTGGCCCAGAATTGTGTATTGCCCATATCGCTTAAATTTTTTACCGGCAAAATAACCAATGGAGCTGTAGCATTAAACTGGCAAGCAGAATCTGCAGTTAATTTTTCTCATTTCACCATTGAAAAAAGTACAGATGGCACTTCTTTTTACGAACTCACCAAAGTGTTGCCCACTATAAATGGCCAGTACAATTTCAGTGATGACAACGTTAAATCTTTAAAAATTATTTATTACCGCTTAAAGCTTGTAGATAAGGATGGAGGTTTTAGCTATTCAAAAATTGTAAAAATTTTGGTGAAAGCGGGCGCAGCAATTAACTTATCCCCTAACCCTGCCACGAATTTTATTAAAATAGACGCTGCTCAGCCAACGGGAATAATAAGCATTTTTAATGCTGCCGGCCAATTGGTTTTACAGAAAAATGCAGCTGCACTTCAGCAGCAGACCATTGATATTTCAAAACTTAATAAAGGGGTATACGTTTTAAAATATTTTAATGATGCAATAATGGTTTCAAAAAAATTCATTAAACAATAATTAAAAATTTATTCCCCTTTAAAAACAGGCTTTCTTTTTTCTAAAAAAGCAGCAACACCTTCATTATAATCTTTTGTATTTGCTGCTTTTTGTTGCAGGTCATCTTCAAGTTTTAATTGTGCTTCAAAAGAATTTGTAAGGGAATTATTTAAAGCCTGCTTTGTAAATGCCAAACCTTTGGTAGGCATTTCTGAAAGAGTAAGTGCAATTTTCATACTTTCTTCAACAAAATTTTCATCTGCAAAAACTTTATAGATCATTCCTATCCGTTCTGCTTCTGTTGCAGATATTTTATCGCCAAGCATCATTAAGGCACTGGCTTTTTGAAAACCGATAAGCCTTGGTAAAGTGAAGGTACCGCCGCTATCTGGTATCAACCCGATTTTACTGAATGCCTGTATAAAGGAAGCTGAAGCAGTTGCTAAAACTATGTCACAGCACAAGGCAATATTAGCACCGGCACCGGCGGCCACACCATTTACAGCGCACACTACAGGTTTTTCTATGTTGCGTATTTTTGTTACAATTGGATTATAATGTTCCGCTAATATTTTGTCAAAGCCCGGGGGATTGGGGCCAGTAAGCTCTCCCAAATCCTGCCCGGCACAAAATGCTTTTCCTGAGCCGGTAATATACACACAGCGTACTTCATGTAATGTTGCAACCTCATCAAGTTTTGCCTGCATCAACAAAGCCATATCACGGTTAAAGGAATTGAATTTATCCGGGCGGTTGAGGGTAATATATGCAACACCATTTTTTATTTCAAATAAGATAGAAGACATGTATGTTAATTTAAATGATCGTCCATAATTATAAATGTACACAATAGCTATGGAAATTAATTCAGGCCTGGTTATTAATCTGGGCTGCAGTGGTAACGAATATGCCATAGCGCAGAAGCTTGTATCCATGCCCTTTTATGTAATAATAAAATTATTTGCCAGTTAGAAATAAGATCAGGACAATAAGCCATTGTCTATTGCATACCGGATTAATAGTGCAGTATTTTTTACATTAAGTTTAGTGTATAAATTTTTCCTGTGGGTATTTACTGTATCAATGCTGATAAATAGATGCTTGCTTATTTCTGTATTTGTTAACCCCTCCGCTACAAGTTTTAAAATTTCTTTTTCTCTTTTGGTTAATACGGGCAGCAGGCTGTTTCTTTCCAATGTATTTTTATATGTTTTACCCGCTTCAAAACTAAAATACACACCACCTTTATTTACCGTTTTTATGCCATCAATCAATTCCTGCCGGGTTACATTTTTTAATAAATAACCACTGGCGCCATTTTCCATCATCTTGTTCATATATATACCTTGGTTAAAAGTACTTAGCGCTAAAATCATGGTTTCTTTATGTGTTGTTTTTATTAATTTACAAAGCTCAATACCACTCATATCAGTAAGATTAATATCCATCAAAATAACATCGGCTTTGTTATTAATAAAATAATCCAGGCAGCCTGCAGCGGTGTCTGAGTAACCAACAATGGCAATATCTTTTTCGTTTTGCAGTAAAACCTGTACACCTTCAACTACTACAGCATGATCTTCTACAATATAAACGGTAATCATTTGCTATACTATTAATTCAATATTAACCGTGGTACCTTCTGCAGGTTTTGAGTCAATTTCCATTTTTCCATTAAAGTAATTAACACGGTGTTTAATGTTGCTTAATCCTATGCCCGGTGATTTTTCCAGTGTATTTAAATCAAACCCTTTTCCATTGTCTTCTACGGTTATTAAAACTTTATCAGGCGTTTTGGTAAGCTGGACAATAATTTGAGCTGCTGCTCCGTGTACAACAGCATTGTTTATAAACTCCTGAATAATGCGATAGACATTTACATCCCCAATATTACCCAATTCTCTTTCGGTACCAAACTGCTCACAAATGATTTTTGTATTGCCCGATGTTTGCATGGAATTGCAAAAATCCTGTACAGCGCTTTTTAGCCCAAACCTGACCAATGCTTCGGGCATCAGGTTGTGCGCCACTTTACGCAATTCTTCAATAGTGCTGTCAAGTTGAGCGAGCGATTTTTCAAATGTAGCTGCATGTGCAGCGTCCATGATCATATTTTCTTTCATATTGCTAAATGATATTTTTACGCCGGATAACATGCCACCCAAACCATCATGCAGGTCTTTTGCCAGGCGGCTTCTTTCATCTTCCTGCCCTTTCAAAATACCTTCCGCAGCCATCAGTTGTTTTTCTTTTTCCAGTTCTGCAATTTTTTGTTGCTCAAATTTTTGTTTGATTTTAAAATTTCTGTACAACATTAAAGTGCTAAAAACTAATGCCGCAATAATGATGAGAAAAATTATGTTGAGTAACCTTTTTTGTTTTACAGATGCTGCCTGTATTTTTTTTTCGGTTTCCAATGTATTGATTGCTTTTTCTTTTTTATCATTTTCATAAATGGCGGCAAGGGTGTTGGCTTGTTTTACATTTGATTCTGTCAGCACACTGTCATTTAAAATTGTTGCCTGGTGCAAAGCATCGTATGCATTTGTGTGATTACCGGTTTTATTATAATAAGCTGCCATTGCGGTCAACGCATTGGCCATGGTATTTTTATGATGGCTTTCTTTAGCTGCCGCCATAGTTTCATCAGCATATTTTTTGGCTTCATTCATATCGCCGCTTTCCATTTTCAGCCGCATAATATCTGCACATATATTGGCAATAACATCTGCATGCATTTGCCTGGTGAGATTGTAATACTTTAAAGCGTCTTTAAAAAAAAAGAAAGATGAGTCAGTTTTTTTTTCTTTTAATGCAATATCCCCCTTTAACTGATAGTACCTTCCCGTAACGATTGTTTCCAATGTGTCAGGCATTATTTTATCTATCAGGCCTAAAAAGGACTTAGCTTTTACAAGATCATTTCTGTTATAGTAAATTGTTGCTATTGCAGTGTAGATCTGATCATCTGAATTAAATGCATGCACTTCTGCGGCTTCATGATAATGCTGAAGCGCCAGGTCGTCATTATTTAATCCCTCATAAATTTCTGCTATCCTGATGTGTGTTACCTGCCTTACATAAGCATGCGTTGGCCCGTAATTTTTTATTGCTTCAAAATAGTTGTTTAAAGCGGTATAATAATTTTCCTGGTTCTCATAGATCATTCCCCTGAGGAAGAAAGAAAATGCTTTAGCATCTTTTAATCTTGCATCCGCAGAGTCTCCCTTTATTTTTGTAGCAGAATCTAAACAAAGAAAAGCGCTGTCAATTTTTTGTTCGCTTTTGTAAAAACTTGCTTTCCAGTTAAGGCAATGAACTAATGCTGCTGCATATTTAAATTTTACACTTAATTTATAAGCTTCTTCCCAATACGGCATCAGCTCTTTTCTTTCTTTTAAAAAAATTGCGGCATCAATAAGCCTGCATAAAGCACTTGCCCTTGCCGTATCGGGCAAAGGATGTTTGCTGAGCTCTTTTACCAAAGAATCTTTTTTATGATTGAAAATATTTTGAAAAGAACTTTGCTGGGCAAATAAGTTTTTTGCTGACAGAATCATAGTAATTGCCAAAAGAATTTTTTTGTAAGACAGGAAATTCATGTAGTGAAAATTGGTCAGGTTAAAGGTTACACTAAATTCATCAACCCCCAAGGGTTTTTAAAAAATCACCCTTTTATGGTAGTGACCGGGAAAAAGAACTTCTAATATTCGTAACAGCATTTTTGGCACCTGGATATTTTTATCATATTAATAAAATCTTTAAAAAATATTAAAATGAAAAGGTTTTTTATTTTCTCATTTCTTGTCCTTCATTATTCTTTTATTTTTTCCCAAAACGTAGGCATTGGAACTACCACACCAAATGCCAAACTGCATATAAAAGGTTCCGCAGATACATCGCAACTGGTAATTGATGCAGGTATTGTACAAAGCAATACCAAACCTCTGATCAGGTTGCGAAAAAATGATGGTACAGATTTGATGTGGATACATTCCGATGATACTAGCAATATTTTTATTGGGAAATTTGCAGGCAGGGTAAACAATGTGTCGGTTAACGGCGGCTTTGCCAACACGTTTATAGGGTCAGGTTCCGGAAATTCAAATAACAACGGTTACTGGAATACTGCTATTGGTACAAAAGCTCTTTACTCCAACACAACTGGCTTTGCAAATACAGTTCAAGGTTATACTGCATTTTATTCAAATACTACCGGTCAAAATAATTCTGCTTTTGGGATAAGTTCACTTTATTCAAACAGCACGGGGATTTTTAATACTGCAATTGGCGCATCAGCACTTTATACTAATACTAGTGGCAGAGATAATACGGCAGCCGGGATTTATGCATTATACAATAATAGTACCGGTGAATATAACACAGCAATTGGGTCATCTGCACTTATGACTAATACTACAGGAATTTATAACAGTGCTGAAGGAGCAAATGCTCTTCATTCCAATAGCACTGGAAATTATTGCACGGCGACAGGCTTTAATACACTTTATTCCAACACAACCGGAATCTCAAATACCGGGAATGGAGCAACTGCCCTTTTTTCTAATACTACAGGTGAACAAAATACTGCAGTAGGGTATGGAACAATGTATAGCAATACTACAGGATATGAGAACACTGCAATGGGAACAAATGCACTTACTTTCAGTAGCACTGGCAATAAAAATACTGCAATAGGAACAAATGCACTTAATCAAAACACTACAGGATCTATTAATACTGCAATCGGGATGTATGCACTTGGGGGAAACGCAACAGGATCCAATAACACAGCAGTTGGCTCATTATGCCTCTTTGTCAACAATACTGGAGTAGATAATACAGCAGCCGGTTTGTCAGCACTGCAATTTAACAGTTCTGGGTCTCAAAATACTGCCATGGGATTACAGGCGCTTTATATGAATAGTATGGGCTCTGGTAATTTAGGACTGGGAGCTTATTCGCTTTATCATACTACAAATTCTTCAACTAATACAGCGGTGGGCTATACTGCCGGTAATTTTTATGATCTTGGATCGAATAATACATTGATAGGCGCATCTACTAATGGTAATCAAAATTATTTAACTAATTGTACAGTAATTGGATCATCTTCCACAGGTACAGCCAATAACCAGGTAAGACTTGGCAATTCATCCATAACATCTATTGGCGGATATGCCAACTGGTCAAATAT
>JBDUCK010000366.1:0-3294 GCA_040003485.1 Ferruginibacter sp.
GTCTGATTTAGAAACACTGTTTTGCAAAAACCATTCCACCCTTATGGCTTGATATACTTTAACAACTGCAGGCTGTTGCTGCAGCCCAACCTGGTAGCGCCTGCATCTATCAATTCCCGGGCAAATGTATAGTTATTAATAGTACCACTTGCCTTAATATGCACCGCATCTGCAAGATGTTTACGGATTAGTTTTACTGCCGCTATTGTTACACCATCCTGTGCAAAGCCGGTAGAGGTTTGTAAAAAATCAACGCCTGCGAGCCCATACAGATCACAACATTTAATCATTTCTTCATCAGTAAGCATGCCGCTTTCTATAATTATTTTAAATGTTTTCCCCTTGGCTTTTATGATGGGTAAAATGGAATTTAATTCATGAGCCAGGTATTGCCAGTCATTATTTTTAAGCGCTGCAATATTTATAACCATATCCAGTTCATCTGCCCCATCAATAATGGCCAAAACTGTTTCTGAAAGTTTTGCTTCTACAGCACTGTATCCAAAAGGGAAGCCAATTACCGTGGCAACTTTTACCGGTGAGTCAGCAGTATATTCTTTTGCCTTTTTTACAAAAAGTGGTGGCACACACACCGCAGCAAAACCATAAAGTCTTGCCTGGCTGCACACCAATTCAATATCTGCAATTGTAGTGGTTGGTTTTAAAAAACTATGCTCAATAAAAAAGGCGATATTATTTTCCATTAAAAAATTTACAGTGATATAGAATCACCGGGTTATGCTTCAGGCTACTTTTTTTAAAAAAGTGGCCGGTAATTATTTATTAAAGATTAAGGCCCGTAACTAATAAAATCAATCTCCCATAAAATCATCAATATCTCTTTTATTTTTCTTTGTTGGTCTTCCCACTTTACTCATACGCTTGCCGGTATGAAAAACTGCTGCCTGAAATTTTATCCGTTCTACTTCTTCTGCCGGTGTAATATCTGCATAATAATTTACGGCTTCGGTGTATTGAACCCTGTTATGCAACAGGCCGGTAACTTTTATTATCCATTTTTTTCCTTCCGTTCTAATCTCGTATTCATCTGCTATGGCTACGGGTTTGGCTGCTTTGGCGGATAGGCCTTTAAATTTTATCTTCCCTTTTTCGCATGCATCAGCGGCCTGGCTCCGGGTTTTGTACAACCGGATGCTCCATAAATATTTATCCAGCCTCAGCTTTTCTTTTTCCATGGTTATTTTCTTCAATAGCAAAATTATTGTTCTTTTTACTTTAATGGTAACGAAGACAAAGAGTATTTACTTAATTTTAATTTTAAAATATTTATATGAAAAACTGGAAAAGTAAAATCTGGTCCTTCCTTATTATCTTAACCGCTCAAATTGCGGTGGCACAAAACCGTGGCCTCAACTGGACACCAGATGGCCTGGCTTATATAAAAAATAAAGATGGCAACCTGGTAAAAGTAGATCCTAAGACCGACGCCGAAACAATCGTCATAAAAGCGGAACAACTTACACCAGCAGGCGGTAACCAGCTTAAAATACAATCCTTTGATTACAGTGCTGATAAAAATCACCTGCTTTTATTTGCCAATACCGCTAAAGTGTGGCGATTTAATACCCGTGGCGATTATTGGGTATTGAATATTGCGACAAATAAACTTACCCGGCTTGGTAAAGACCTGCCCTCTCAATCCCTAATGTTTGCTAAATTTTCTCCGGACAGTAAATTTGCTGCCTACGTGAGCGGCCATAATCTTTTTGTAGAAGATGTGGCCACCGGCCAGGTGCGCAAACTAACGGCAGACGGCACACGAAAATTAATTAACGGCACTTTTGACTGGGTATATGAAGAAGAGTTTGGCTGCAGGGATGGTTTTCGCTGGGGGCCCGATAGCAAGCAGATTGCTTTTTGGCAGGTAGATGCTACCAAGATAAGAGATTATTATATGTTGAATACCACGGATTCTATTTATTCGCAGGTGATACCGGTTGAATATCCCAAAGTAGGAGAACCCCCTTCGCCGGTACGCATTGGCGTGGTAACGCTTTCTGGTGGCTTTATCCGCTGGATGAATATACCCGGAGATCCGCAGCAGCATTATCTTCCACGCATGCAGTGGAGCGGCCCAAATGAACTGATAGTGCAGCAGCTTGACCGTAAGCAACAGGAAAGTAAACTGATTTACTGCAATACTACCAACGGCAGCAGCAATACTTTTTGGGCTGATAACGATGATGCCTGGATTGATTTAAATTCAGCAGATATTTTTGGTGAACCCGGTGGCTGGGACTGGGTAAATAAAAACCAGGATTTTTTATGGATAAGTGAAAAAGATGGATGGCGCCATATTTACCGCATAAGCAGGGATGGAAAAACTGTTACTTTACTTACAAAAGGTAACTATGATATCGGGGCTATAAAAGCCATTGATGAAGCCAATAATTATATTTATTTTACGGCGTCCCCTGCCAATGCAACACAGTTATATCTATACCGGGTGCGTATTAATAATCCCAAAGATGAGCCGGAATTAGTTAGTAATGCCAATCAAAAAGGCACACATGAATATATGATCTCACCCACAGCAAAAATTGCACGGCATAGCTTCAGTAATCATAATACGGCCCCGGTAACTGAATGGCTAACGCTGCCGGATAACCGCCCGGTGAGCCAGGCAAAAAGTATTGCCAATAATTTAAAAACTGATGCCAATATTGATATTGAGTACCTGCAGGTGACTACAGAAGATAACGTGATATTGGATGCCTGGATAAATAAACCAAAAAATTTTGACCCAAATAAAAAATATCCTGTAGTGTTTTATGTATATGGTGAGCCTGCTGCTACCACCATTGATGATCAATATGGCAATCATAATAATTTTTTATATAAGGGAAATATGGGTGACGATGGGTATGTGCAGGTGGCCATAGACAACAGGGGAACACCTGCGCTGAAAGGTGCTGCCTGGCGCAAAGCTATTTACCGCAAAATCGGGACGCTGAACATCCGGGATATGGCAATGGGCGCTAAAAAAATATTAGAGAAGCCTTACCTGGATAAAGACCGGGTAGCCGTATGGGGCTGGAGCGGTGGTGGCTCTTCTACCTTAAATTTATTGTTTGATTATCCGGATATTTTCAAAACAGGGATAGCTATTGCAGCCGTAGGCAACCAGCTTTTTTATGATAACATTTATCAAGAGCGTTATATGGGCCTGCCTCAGGAAAATAAGGAAGACTTTGTAAATGGATCGCCTGTATCTCATGTACAGGGGCTTGCGGGAAACCTGTTGTACATACATGGTACCGGCGATGATAACGT
>JBDUCK010000367.1:0-3291 GCA_040003485.1 Ferruginibacter sp.
TTGCAATAGTTTTAAAAAGCTATGTTTCCACATATTAACAGCCCTAATAGTAATAAGGCATTATATAAATAAATAGTATTAATACATATTATGGTAGATATTAACAATCAAAAAATGGAAGAAATTGTGAAGCAAAAAGGTTTCCTGGATATGGAGATTGACCCTAACTTAGAGCTGTTTACAGAAATTGAAAAATTAAAAAAAGAAAAGAATGCCATTATACTTGCGCACTATTATCAGGAGCCGGATATACAGGATGTAGCCGATTATATTGGGGACAGCCTGGGGTTAGCACAAAAAGCAGAAAAGACAGATGCTGATATAATTGTTTTTGCCGGTGTGCACTTTATGGCAGAAACTGCGAAGATATTGAACCCTACCAAAAAGGTTTTACTTCCAGATCTAAATGCAGGTTGTTCTTTAAGCGACTCTGCACCGCCAGCGATTTTTAAAGCTTTTAAAGATAAACACCCAGATCATTTGGTAATCACCTATATAAACTGCAGTGCAGGCATGAAGGCGTTGAGTGATATCATTTGTACCAGCAGTAACGCACAAAAAATTGTAGAGAGCCTACCGGATGATCAGGCAATTATTTTTGCACCTGATAAAAATCTTGGCGCATTTATAAACAAACAAACGGGTCGAAACATGCTGTTATGGAATGGCGCCTGTATGGTGCATGAAATATTTAGCCTGGAGAAAATAACAAAACTAAAAATAAGGCATCCAAAAGCCAAAGTGATTGCACACCCTGAATGTGAAGAAGCGGTATTGGCCCTGGCAGACTATATAGGGAGCACCACAGGGCTTTTAAAATATTCACAGACAGATACCGGCCAGGAATTTATTGTGGTCACAGAAGCCGGCATACTACACCAAATGCAAAAGGAAAGTCCGCAAAAAACTTTTATACCAGCCCCACCCAATAATGCATGTGCCTGTAATGATTGTCCATATATGAAATTAAATACATTGGAAAAATTATACCTATGTATGAAATACGAAAAACCTGAAATTAAAATGGATGAGGCTTTAAGAATTGCTGCAAAAAAGCCAATTGACCGGATGTTGGAAATTAGTGCTAAATATGGATTATGAAAAATGAAATCATTTTAAATATTTTTGCCAATAGTATAGGCGTTTAAGACTTTTTTTAAAAAATAAAACTTCTGGCATGGCCATACCTTCAGTAGATTTAGCAGATTTTTTAAGTGGTAATAAAAATAAAAAAAATGATTTTGTACAGGCTTTGGGCAAGGCTTACGAGAATGTTGGTTTTGTGGGAGTAAGGAATCATGGGCTTACTAAAGAGCTTATAGAAAATTTATATAAATATGTTCAGCAATTTTTTTCTCTTCCATTAAAGCAAAAAAAAGTATACGAAATTCCTGAGCTTTCAGGGCAGAGAGGGTATACCAGTTTTGGTAAAGAACATGCAAAAGGAAGTGAAGCCCCTGATTTAAAAGAATTTTTTCAATATGGCCAGGAAGCAAGGAGATTTTTTAAAGAAGAAGAATATCCGGCAAATGTATTGGTTGAGGAAGTGCCACAGTTTAATACGACATTTATGGAAGCATATCGTGCATTCGAAAAATCAGGTACAGCATTGTTACAGGCGATTGCTTTATATCTTGGGTTAGAAGAAAATCATTTTGATGAATTTGTATTCAACGGAAACTCCATTCTTAAAGCTATCCATTATCCCCCAATTACCATAGAACCTAAAAGCTCCATCAGGGCTGAACAGCACGAAGACATTAATTTAATTACCTTGTTAATCGGCGCTTCTGCAGATGGTTTAGAAATACTTACCAATAAAAATGAGTGGGTTCCTGTGACTTCTTTGCCGGATCAGATTGTGGTAAATGTTGGGGATATGCTGCAACGTTATAGCAACAATAAATTAAGAAGTACCACACATCGTGTTGTAAACCCAAAAAGGGAAGTGTGGCATACGAGCCGTTTTTCAATACCGTTTTTTTTACATCCAAAAAGTACGATGAGTTTAGAATGTCTTGCTACATGCATTGATGAAAGCCATCCTAAAGCTTATGAAGATATAATTGCCGGCGATTATTTAAATGAACGCCTCGTGGAAATAGGATTAAAGAAATAGACAAAACAAAGTAGCGCTTTACCAACATAGTGGTATCTTTTAGCCTTGAAAATTTTTCGTCATATTCCTTTTTTAAAAACTGTATTTTTTTACAGCATTACTGCTTTTGGCGGTCCACAAGGGCATTTTGGTATGATGCTTAAAACATTTGTACAAAAGAGAAGATATGTTACAGAAGAAGAATTAATAGAATATAATTCGTTTTGCCAGCTCTTACCTGGCGCATCCAGCACACAAACCATTACATTGATCGGTTATAAAAGGGGCGGTGTTTCTTTAGCGGTGCTTACTTTGTTAATTTGGATTTTACCGGCTTCTATTTTGATGGGAGCTTTTTCTTTTTTACTTACCCTTTATCCTGCAAAAAACTTAACCGCAGGCTTATTTAAATATGTTCAACCAATGGCTATTGGCTTCCTGGGATATGCAGCAATAAGAGCATTTTCCATTTCTGTGACCAATTTTATTACCCAGATAATAATGCTGGTTGCAATGATCGTAACTTTTTTTCTTTTTAAAACACCCTGGATTTTTCCTTTGCTTATCATTGGCGGCGGTATTTCTACCAGTTTGAGCAGTAAACGTATTCCGCAAAAAGAAAATATAAAACCCCGGCAAATAAGGTGGACGAATATCTGGCTATTCGGTATCATTTTTATCATTGCAGGAGTATTAAGTGAAACAGCCCGTAAGCAAGACTGGGCGCATAGGAAGGCCTATAACCTTTTTGAAAATTTTTATCGTTTTGGAAGTTTTGTTTTCGGGGGCGGAGATGTTTTATTACCTATGATGTTAGATCAGTATGTTGTGAGGCCATACGCCCCTAAAATTGCAATAAAAAATCCAAACGCAATTAAAATTGAAAGGAGTGAATTATTAACCGGGTATGGAATGGTGAGAGCTATTCCCGGGCCTGTATTTTCAGTTGCCAGTTTTACGGGAGGTATTGCACTAAAAGATAAAGGGTATAAGATGCAGGTGATTGGCTGTATCATTGGCACCATCGCTATATTTTTACCGAGTGCACTTTTGGTGCTTTTCTTTTTCCCTGTGTGGCAATACCTTAAAAAGTTTGTCGGCGTCTACCGGGCCCTTGAAGGCATCAATGCTGTGGTGGTTGGTGTAATGTGGGCTGCTACTCTTTACTTATTGAACGGCATGCATTTCAATCA
>JBDUCK010000368.1:0-3284 GCA_040003485.1 Ferruginibacter sp.
CGAAGGGCACTCTTGTACATTTATTCGTTATTCAGCAATCATTTGAAGTTTATATTTAATTAAATGTCTTACCCATCAAACAGGATCCGTTTTAATACGTTTTTCAGTGTCCTCCGTGTTTCCATTTCTCTCAATTATCCGTAGAATCTACCGCTGCTATTTCATTTATATTTTTTATGCTTCGCACCATTAATTTACTTTTTGGCCTGGCAAATAATACACCTGTTACTACTATTGAATCCCCTACACTTATGCCTTTGGTAATTTCTACTGCATTGGCCTGGCGAATACCGGTTTCCACATTTACAAAATCTGCCAGCCCGTTTTTTACAACGATCACCTGGTTGTTTTTATCATTAGGGATAATACAATTGGTAGGCACTTCTATGGCAAATTTATTTTTGCCGGCATTAATAAACACTTTTACAAACGCACCGGGATTAATATCGGAGCCTATTAAGCTGGCTCTTACTTTTAAGTTACGGGTATCTGTATTGGCCCCGGGCTCAATGGCTGTTATCATCGCCCTGCCTTTTCTTTGTGTTACGGCATCCAGTTCTACATCAATTACATCTCCCTTTTTTATAATGCTGCTATACGTTTCCGGCAAAGTGAAATCTAATTTTACCTGAGCCACCTGTTGTAGTGTGGCCAGTATTGTTGAAGGCGACACATAAGCGCCGGGGCTTACCTGCCGCAAACCCATTACACCACTAAAAGGCGCCCGTATAATTGTTTTATCAATCAGTGCCTGGGTGTAAGCAATATCTGCCCGGTAACCGTTTACCTGGTTTACCGCCAGGTCATAGTCGCTTTGATTAATGCCGCCGACATCTATCAATTGTTTGTACCGCCCAACGGTTGTTTGTGCCAGCTCCAACTGTACCCTGCTCTTACCAACCTGTGCCCTTAGATCTGCATCATTTATTTTTGCCAGTACAGCTCCTTTGGCCACAGGGCTGCCTTCGGCAATATTTAAATAAGTCAGGCGGCCACTTACTTCCGGGTGAATTTCCAGGTATTCATTGGCCACAACGGTACCGTTTGCTTCTACAATGTTGGAGATGGGTTGCTGGCTTGCAATGATAATATCTACGATGGTAGGAGGATTTGGCTTAGGTGTTTTTGAAATATCTTTTTTGCTTTTACATGCGCCGAACAAAACTAATAAACATGCTATCTGTAATAAATATTTTAACCCTTTATGATTATATGCCATTATCCCTTAATTGATTAATATAGCCCCCAAAGTTAGGCAGTTTGATTACCCGCCAATAAATTTAATTATAAACGGTCGGTCAATAATTTGAATACAATTTTGAAATTAACAA
Source organism: Ferruginibacter sp. (assembly GCA_040003485.1). Classification (GTDB taxonomy): domain Bacteria; phylum Bacteroidota; class Bacteroidia; order Chitinophagales; family Chitinophagaceae; genus Ferruginibacter. The sequence continues at coordinate 1,332 of JBDUCK010000368.1, forward strand.
CCTTCAAAACTGTGCCATCGCCTGTAAGATCAAAAAGGTTATAAAATCAATTTGTGTATTTTAGCTTTTATTTGTAAAAAAGAAAATAATGAACCCACTTGTTGGTATTATAATGGGCAGTGAAAGCGACCTGGAAATAATGCAGGCTGCTGCTGAAATTTTAAAGCAATTTGATGTGTCGTACGAACTCACCATCGTATCTGCCCACCGCACGCCAGACCGTATGCGTACGTATGCATTGGGCGCAAAGGCAAGAGGCTTAAAAGTAATTATTGCCGGCGCTGGCGGTGCTGCACATTTACCGGGCATGGTGGCTGCCTACACCATTTTGCCGGTGATTGGTGTACCGGTAAAATCTTCTAACTCTATTGATGGGTGGGATTCTGTTTTATCTATTTTGCAAATGCCAGGCGGTGTACCCGTTGCAACCGTTGCACTTAACGGGGCAAAAAATGCCGGGATATTAGCCGTGCAAATCATTGCTGCAAATGATGATATACTTTCTCAAAAATTATCTGATTATAAAAAATCGTTGGAGAAAGATGTGATGAATATGGTGGAGGGGCTAAAGTAGGAAGATCTAAAAAGTAAATTGTTTTACTGATTTAAAAAATATTATTCTCTTTTAAGTTCATGAAAGAATACCAATTTCAATATACAATCCAGCGTGATTTACTTTTATTAATCCTGGCTTGCTTTGTATCAATTCTTATTTCAATATTTATAGGAATGGCTTTATTTCCTGAATCAAAACAAATGCCTCTAACACTAACTGTAATCTCAATCATAGTACCGTTTATAATATTCCGATATTTTAAAAATAAAGTAGTAAACATTTGTATTGCTAAACTGAATAAAACATCAGTTGAATTTGAATTAAAAGATAGTATTATTAAATTGGTAAATTTTAATGACTTGATTTCATATAAGGTTTACTATTCTACAAAAGGGCCAATACTTTATTTAAAATTGAATTCAGGTCGTTTCAAAATATTTGCTCATAACTACTACTGCAATTCCGATCCATTTAATGATTTCTGCAAAGATTTAGAAATTAAAATTGAAAATTATAAAGCAGAAAACAAGGTTGATATTATTCGTGAAGGTTCGATATTTGTAACAAAAGGGATGCTTTACTTTTTAATAGTAACAACTTCAATTTATTTTATTTCTTTTTTTATAGAAACTAATTCTCTAAGAATTGCAATAGAAATTGGAGGAGGGATTTATCTTTTTATATTTTGGATTAAATATTTCATTGAAAAGAATAAAAAAATAGATAAACCCTCATTCATTGCGAAAAAACTCTTGTAATTTTTATTAATTCTTGTAATAAAATTGGTTTATCCTGGCTCCAGCATATTAATAATTGGATGATCTGATTAAGAATTAATTTTTTACTCTCATTGCTTTCTCCAATTCTTTTTCAAAATCTTTTGCTGCAATTTCTTCTTCAAAAAATTTACGGTAGCCTGTCTTAGTATTTATGATCAAAGTAGCGGGGATAGCACCGCTCCAATTGCTATCCAATTTTGGACAAAAATAATCGGCATCCGTTTCATTAAGCCACGCAATATTGGCATTAAAATTATGCTGCTTTGCAAACTTTGAAATCTTTGCAGGATAATAAGAAGGCAGATCGAGGCTTATGAGCAACAGCTTTACGTGGCTGCTTTTGTACTTATTTGTAAGATTGATAAAAGAAGGAATCTCTGCCACGCAGGGTTTGCAAAAGGTAGCCCAGAAACTGATCACCAACACATCGCTGCTATCAGCAGAGATATATTTTTCTACCTCTGTAATTTTCATTTTAGGAATGTGCTGGCAAAAAGCTGCAGCAGCAAATAAAGAAAAACAAAAAGCAATTATTAATTTTTTCATGATACCAAAAATACACTGAATGCAGGTGCATTTGAAAACTGGTGTTGTTAAAATTATTTAACCTCAGAGAAG